>JBELAB010000326.1:0-4534 GCA_049509275.1 Syntrophobacteraceae bacterium
GAGAACGGAAAAAATGAGTGACGCGCTTCAAAAGCCGATCAATACGAAAGTGATAAAAGAGCTTTTGGACATAAACGACGGCGCCAGGATCAGGACCTGGCTGAGTATTTGTGCGAGCTGCGGTCTTTGCGCCGAGAGCTGCTTGTTCTATCTTGCAAAAAATAAGGACCCGAAGTTGAGTCCGGCATATAAGGTCAGGACAACGCTGAAAGAACTCTATCGCAGAAAAGGCGAGGTGGACCGCGAGTTCCTGCAGAAATGTTACGACATTATCTGGGGCGAATGCACAATGTGCAGGCGATGTTCGCTGTTCTGTCCGTTCGGTATCGATATATCCGTGATGATCGCCACGGTGCGAGCCATCTGCAACTCTCAGGGGGTTTGTCCCGAGGGCCTGCTCAAAACTTCCGATAACTACCGCAGCACCGGCAATCAGATGGGCATGAGCACCGAGGACTTCGTCGATACCTGCCAGTGGATGGCCGAGGAAACAGCCGAAGAGATGCGAGGTCTGGAGATCCCGGTCGACAAGCAGGGCGCTAGAATAATGTATACGGTAAATGCCCGCGAACCCATGTACTACCCGCAGGATATTGCGATGGCGGCCAAGATATTTACTGTGGCCGAGGAAGATTGGACAATGCCCTGGGAGGCCAGATTGTAAAAAACATGTACACGAAGGCCCTGGAACTCGGGGTCCAGGCGATCGCGATCACCGAATGCGGGCACGCGTACAGGTCGGCACTTTTCGAAGGCCCATACATGTTAGGCTACCGCAACGGCAAACCTCCCCTTCCGATCGTCCACTCAGTGCGCCTTTTTTATGAATACCTGAGAGACGGCCGGATTAAGATCGATCCGGACAAGATGCTCAAAGAACCCGTAACTTACCAGGACCCCTGCAATGTTTCCAGAAACGGCGGCCTGTGGGAGGAGGGCCGGGCAATAATGAAGTACATCGCCAGGGATTTCCGCGACATGACGCCCAGCGGGATCTACAATCACTGTTGCGGGGGCGGGGGTGGTTTTATTCCAATGGGGGCCGAGTTCAAAAAAAGAAGGATGGAGTCCGGAAGGATAAAGGCCGAGCAGATAAAGGCGACGGGCGCAAAGATTGTTATCACTCCCTGCCATAACTGTTTCGATCAGATCGGGGACCTCAACAAGGAGTATCATCTCGGGATCAAGGTGGTTCAATTCAAGGAAGTGATCACGGAGGCGATGATCATTCCGGAGAAGTTTAGACCTGTTGAGACCGACGATGAGTAAGCGCAAGATTAACTCGACGGGAAAGAGTTTTCGAGACAGTTGCAACGAAGGGAATTCCGATGAGATACATAAAACTTTTGCTGGTTGTCCTGGTTCTTGCGGCTTTTGTCCCTATGGCTCATTCCCAGGATGATGCCATTGTGCTTAATCATAAAGAGCTTGGAAAGCACCAGAGACCCCTGGTCGTGTTCAATCACAAGCTCCATGCGGAAAACAAGCTGGATTGCATCCGGTGCCATCATGATTTTGATGCATTCCTGAATAACCGGGGCGGGGAGGGGCAGACCTGCGATTCCTGCCACAAGAAGAAAGCCGATGATAACGAGCCTTCGCTCAAGGATGCCTTCCACTTACAGTGCACAACCTGCCATGAGATCATGAAAGAAGGGCCGGTTGCCTGCGGCGAATGCCACGTCCGAAAGTAGTTCGATGTGCTCGGCATGGTCTCTCGTTTCTTCCAAAAAATCGGCTCGTTCTTTCTTCAATGCAACTTTTCTTGCTTTTCTTCGCTTTGCAGTTGTAGCATACTGCACACTGCGCTCCGCCGTTGTGTCGCGTTCTGCGAAAACTTTATCCATTGAAAGATTCAGAGGAATCGTCGTGTTTCGCTCCTGACAATGTTGACAGGAGCTATTCATTGGTGGAAAGGAGGTCTGTTGCGCAAGCGCAAGTTTAACTCCGATCGAGTTGCCCGAAATATCAGCGGGCAAATTTCTTATGTGTAATCCCGTGTGTTTCAAGGTGGTTTTACCCTTTTTAGCAGCCCACTCGCATTGAAGGAGACGATTTATGTCCGGGGCATTTCAGAATTACGTAAAGAATAAGTTCAAAAAGCCCGGCCCGCTTAAAGGAATCCGTGTCCTGGAGGTCTGTACGCTCCTGTTCGGACCGGCGGGGCCGTCCTTTCTGGGTCAAATGGGGGCCGAGGTTATCAAGGTCGAATTGCCTCCAATCGGCGATGTGACGCGATCGCTCAATCCATTTGGCTGGTTCTACAAAGAACAGGGTCCTGCTTTCATGCACATCAATCCAAATAAGCTCTACCTTGCCCTGGATTTGCATATCGATATGGGCCAGCAAATTTTTAAAGATCTTGCAGCAAAGGCAGACATAATTGAATTCAACATGCGCCCTGGAGTTACCGAACGCTGGAACGTGGGCTATGAGCAGATCAAGGAGATTAATCCGGGCATTATCTACATCGAGAAAAACGGCTTCGGACAGTGGGGCGAGTACGCTGAAGAAAACCGGCCCTCGAACGATGGCGCCGCCCAGGCATTGGCGGGCTTTGCCTGGATTTCAAGCTTTGCCGGTCGTCCCCCTCTAAAACAGTCCATCTGGGTGTGCGACGTTTTCGGGGCATTGATGGGCGAAGTAGCGGTCCTGTCCGCTCTCCATTATAGAAAGAGGACCGGCAAGGGGCAGTTCATAGAGATGTCTCAAATCGAGAACATAATGAGACCGATGGGATGGGTATGGCCCTACCAGCAATTCGCCGGGAAAAGCGCTGAACCCTCGGGAAACAGGGACCAGTGCATCTGCCCTGCGGATACCTTTTTGTGCAGGGATGATAAATTCGCTGCAATTGCCGCTCCGGCGCCCGAAGAGTTCAAGGGCCTGTGTACAGCTATAAAAAGACCGGAACTCGCAGAGGACCCCAGGTTCAGGGACCATTCCGACCGTCTCAAGGAAGAGAATGCCCTGGCCATTCTCAAGATTATTTCCGATTGGGCGATAACAAAGACCGCTGACGAGATTGAATCTTTGGGAAAGGAGTTCGGATTTGCGGCCGTTCGTCTCCACAATGCCAAAGATATGAATGAGGACCCCCATCGAAGGGCTCGGGATTTTGTAAAGGAGATCGACGACCCAATGTACGGCTGCTACATGGACCATGAATTTCCGGTGATGATGTCCAAAACGCCTCCCAAAACGAAATGGACTGTGCGGCCGGTGGGTTTTGACAATGACTTCATCATGGCGAAAATTCTCGGGAAGAGTCAGTCCGAGATCAATGATCTCTACCACTACGGGGTTCTTGGTAAATGGAAAGATCAGCAGGGCCGCCGGCCGCCTGCGGATTGGGACCAAAAATCCGGCGCTATTTTGAGGAGGTGATGAAAATGAAAGAGCGAAAAAGGTCAAGCCTGGCTGATTGGGCTGATCATATAAGATCTTTGGACGACCCCGCCAAGGCCTCTGGAAAACCGGAGGCACTGGACGACCTTGTCATTTTGGATTTAAGCTCCCGCAGTATGGCGGGCTGCTTTTGTTCGTCACTGCTGGCGGAATTGGGCGCAAAAACCATTAGAATCGAGCCTCCAGGCGGTGATCTGGTAAGGACCTACTCCCCTGGTGGGATCATGTATAAGGATACCGGTCTTGCTTATCTTCAGGAGGGGAGAAACAAATTTCATGTCACCCTTAACCTCGAAACTGAAGAGGGCAGGGAGATCCTCAAATCACTTGCAGGTCAGGCCGACATAGTGATCGAGACCTATCCGGCCGGAACGATGGATGAGTGGGGGATAGGTTACCAGGAGTTAAGCGCGGATAATGCTCGTCTGATCTTTGCTTCTATTACGGAGTTCGGCCAATTTGGTCCGGAAAGCGTCAACAGGCAGTACGACTACGATAATGTCAGTCAGGCCCGGTCGGGAATTCAGTACCAGACGGGCGAAGTTCTGCCCGAAGGTTTCAGTTGCCGGGAGAGGCCGTATGCAGTTCCGACCAAGTCGGGCCCATGGATGGCGTGGGCTGCATCCGGAACATTTGCAGCGGTGGGAATTCTCGCGGCCCTCTATCACCGGGATATGACCGGAGAAGGACAGGCAATCGATGTGGCGACTCCGGAAGCCTACGAAAGATTCAATGACTATGCCCTTCACTGGTATGCAGACCAGCAGGTCGTTAACGAACTATTTGGGAACCTGGATGCCTGCCTGTGGCTCTATGGATTTTATCCGACCAAAGATGGAGGTGTCTTTCTGGGGGGACTTCGCCTGGAAATGTGGCAGGCCTTGGTGGATATGCTGGGCAAGTGGGATGAATGGGGGGCCGGCGAATGGACATCGCTTGCTCCTTTTATGAAGAGGGACTGGCAGCTTAAGTACCAGTCCATGATCAATCCGCTCACCTCGTCGTATACAAGCGAAGAGTTGACCAATAAGTCAATCGATTACTCCAAGAGTGGGCGCCTGGCCCCTATTACTCCGGTTGTGGCCGAGATTGTCTCGCCCTGGAAAACGATGCATAATGAAAACTG
>JBELAB010000327.1:0-4945 GCA_049509275.1 Syntrophobacteraceae bacterium
TTGTATCTGACATGGTCACAACCTCGATAAAGTCGTCTCCCGGCTAACAAATGATTGTGTATTTTCTTCATATCTCCAGGACGCGGGGCGGGGCTTCGATTCTTAACGCGGCAAAAGTGGTCTGTCCTGGGGTTACTTGCAGGGGTAACTTTCCAGACCGCCTCGCTGTGCGCAGCATGCTTGGCGGCTTGGCATCCCAGACCCCCGTATCCGGGTTCGATGGTGTTAATCCTTACTTGGCCTAAAATAACATTACCCTGCGTTTATGAATCCTTACCGAGTAGAGTTGTATCATTTTTAGGCAAATTCTATGCCCGGTAGATTAGAGGCGTTACGTTTTGAATTTAGCTAATCTGTATAAAGAGTTATGGCAGGGTGAGACCCATCGGCGGTTGTGGATTTGAGGAGAAAAAGTGTTGCATGCAACAGAAGCGTTACATTACTTTAGGTCGCAAGTTTCGCTTCAATACCGGATGCGGGGCTTGCGATTGAAGCCGATGAAGCGGCTCGAAGAGGGCAACGATGCTCTGATCATTACCGAAAGACCACAAAACTCACGCGCTGGGGCATGCTAAAGATGGGGCAGAAAACAATTCGGGAACTAAAAGTATAAATAATCAAGCAGTTGAAACCTTCGCAAGCCTCTTTTCAGCCTCATTGCGAAGAGCGGTTGCCGGCCTTTGCTTCCGGGTCTTATCTACCATGATGTCCTCTATCGGTAATGTCTTCCATGGTGAGCAAAATAAGACTGGGCTTTCCACTCAGTTGGTTCATCATTCGGGCGTTAAGAACCATTCTCCTGTGCCCGATATTTGGAAAGTCATGCTCCACCTCAAAATCATCGAAAGAAGACTTCTCCGGGATAATCTTTTCGAGGAGTTCCCGAAGCCTCGGGATGTCCCACTGGCCGCCACCAAGGCTAAAAATGTGTACCCCTTTGGTCTTTTCGCTGGTGATCTCAAAATTCCTGTAAAAAACCTTATTTGCCGAGACGACCTTGAGGTTACCGTCGAGAACGAGCAGCGCCTCCCGTATTGTGTCGGTGATGGTTTCGGCAAAAGCTCTGGCATCGTATGCAAGCTTTTCCACCTCTTTAAGAGCGGTAATATTGACAAACGAAACAACGACACCGTCGATCATGTTCTCCAAGGTTCTATAAGGGAGCGTGCGAATGGAAAACCAGGTCCCCTCCTTGTTTTGCACCTCTGCTTCACTGTGTTGCAGCGTTTTCAGCACATCCCTGACACTGGCCGTAAGGTCATAGTCTGCAAGCTTTGACGTGATATCGCTTATCGGCCGCCCCACATCGGAGGGAATAAGATTGAAAATCTCGGTCAGAGCCGGAGTGAAGCGTCTGATATTTAACCGGGTATCCAGAAAGACCGTCCCTATTGCTGTGGAGGAGTATAGATTCTCCACATCGTTGCTGAGTTCCGAGAGCTGAATGACCTTGCTCTGGAGTTGCGAATTCATGTTCACCAGTTCCTCCCGGGAGGTTTCCAACTCTTCGTTGGTGCTCGTCAATTCCTCATTGGCGGACTGCATCTCCTCGTTGGTTGACCTGAGTTCCTCATTCGTGGTCTGGAGTTCTTCGATGGTGACCCGAAGGTATTCTTTCGTCGCCTGAAGCTCGTTTTCAAGGATCAGTATGCGCGGGTCTGCCTCCGAGGACTCCTCCGGCTCCGTGTCCCCTTTGGCGATTTTACCCGGTTGGGGCTTTTCCTCGAATGAGACCATGATCAGGTCCTCTTTAACGCCCGGCTCCTTTACAAGCTGTACGATCACATCGACGCTAAAAATCCCGGAGTTGTCGTCCGGAGCAATCGGCACTCCTTCACACACTACCCTGGTCTTTTGCCGGACGGCCTTGCTAAGGGCCGACGCCAGCTTGGCCTGCAACTCCCTGCGGGCCATCTTAAGGATGTTGAGTGTCGGTTTTCCGCTCGGCTGAACCAGGTACTTGTCTGTTGATCCCTGAAAGTAAAGGATGTTGTAGTGATCGTCGAGAAACACGCATGGTGGAGAGTATTGCGCAATGATCTGCTTTTCGGCCAGTTCACGGATATCGGTCTCTCCTTGTGTGCTCTTCTTTTCCACCCAGTCAGCCAGCAAAGTGACGAATTGCGGAGGAGGGAGAGGAGGTGTTGAAGATCTCTGTATGATAGGGTCCTTGCGCTCGTATATATTCCATCTCGAATCGACTGGTGAGAAAAGATCGCTAAACTTCCCGATACTTTCGGAGGAACCGAGGAACAAGTATCCATCCTGGTTCAGGGCATAGTAGAAGATCGGAAAGATTTTCTGCTGCAGTGATGTATCGAGATAAATCAGAAGATTCCTGCAACTAATGAGGTCGAGTTTGGAAAACGGCGGATCTGCTATGAGGTTCTGGAGGGCGTAGACGATCATTGAGCGAATTTTTTTGGATGTTCTGTATCCTTTGTCTTTTTCTTTTACAAAATACTTTTCCAGCAACTCTTCCGGGACATCGGCAACAATATTTCCCGTGTATTTACCCGCGCGGGCATACTCGATTGCATCCGGGTCGAGGTCCGTTGCGAAGATCTGAACATCGGAATGCCTGTTCGACTTACTTACTGCTTCCTCCATGAGTATGGCCATAGAGACAGCTTCCTCACCGGTGGAACAACCCGGAACCCAGATGCGCAAAGTAGCATCTGCCTGCTTTTGCTCCAGCAGGCGAGGGATGACTCTCTTTGCCAAAATCTCAAAAGCCTGGGGGTCCCTGAAGAAACTGGTAACTCCGATGAGCAGGTCCTTGAAGAGTACCTGCACTTCCGCCTGTCTTTCGGTGAGGAAACGCAAATAGGTGCCAATGTTGTCTAATTGATGCACGGCCATACGCCGCTCAATTCTTCGAGAGACAGTAGACCGCTTATAATGCGTAAAATCCACGCCTGCGCTGGAACGAATCAACATGAGGATTTTCTGGAAAAACGCATCCTTCGTATCTTCAACAATGCGGTTGCTTTTTACACGATTTTTGACGTAAGGGTGTTTGACGTAGGCAATGAGTTCTTTCGACATCTTTTCAACCGGCAATACGAGATCCACAAGCCCTGTCTCAATGGCGCTTTGAGGCATTCCGGCATATTTTGCCTGATGCTCTTCCTGAGCCATGGACATACCGCCCTTTTCCTTGATAGCCTTTAAACCGAGGGTCCCGTCGGATCCTGTCCCTGAAAGAATGACGCAAACGGCCCTCTCGGCGTGATCTTCGGCAAGCGAGCGGAAGAAGTAGTCAATGGGCAGCCGGAATCCCTCGCGCGACGCCGGATCTGTAAGCTGGAAAACGGAATTGAATAGAGCCGTTTCTTTATCCGGCACATTGAGATAGACCCGGTTGGGCTCTATCCTCATCCCATCCTCGATTTGGGTTACCTTCATGGGTGTTATCCTCTGAAGGATCTCCGTCATCAGGCTTTTGTGTTTTGAGCTGAGATGCTGAATGACAACGAAGGCCATCCCGGTATCGAGGGGCATAGGGGCCAGGAAAGCTTCCAGGGCCTCCAGGCCGCCGGCAGATGCGCCTATACCGACAATGGGAAAATCCTTCATCGCATCTCCTTTTAGGCTGGTCTTCTTTGGGGGGCGGGATGTGGCCATAAGTTTTCCTTCGGCTTGGGGAGAATTTCTTTAATTGCTTATAATATTCTACTATATAATCATCGCACAAAAAGCATGCTCAGTCCGTGCCGGCTCATGATGCTTCGATCGTTGAAAAACTTGGCTGATGACGTGATTCGGCAAGAAGTCGGGGATCCTCCATCCATACAGTTGTCTCGATCAGTACGAGGGTCCCTGAAATTCCTCAAAAACCCGAAGGGGAACCGTTAATGGACAAGAAAAGTGAGGACGGCAGCGCTATTTTACGCAGGGAAGCCGAAGCGAAACTGAAAGATTGGAACCTGCCGGACGATGTCCCCGCTGAAGACGCCAAGCGCCTCATCGAGGAGTTGCGGGTTCATCAGATCGAGCTTGAGATGCAAAATGAAGAACTCCGCAAAACCCCGTAACTTTAGATGAGCAGTGCCTGATCTGGGAGGCCAATCTTACCGCCGCAAGCCAGTTTGGCGCTGAAAGAGCACGTCTACTCAAGAGTATTTTTCCTTCCTACGTTCGCGAGCAGGATAAGGAAAAATCTCGTTTACACATCGCGAGGGTCTTCAAGACAAGAGAGCGGCAGACCTGTGAAGTGAGGCTGAGGGCAAAAGGCAGCGAGGAATTCTACGTGCGGCTTGAGAGTATATTCTTTGAGGATAAACACGGCACGGGCCGGTGCAGAATGTCAATTATCGACATCTCCCGTTCCAAGATTGCCGAGCAAGAGTTGCAACTGGCTCATGACGAAATGGAAAAACGGGTCGAGGAACGCACCGCCGAGCTCAGTGAGAACGAAAGGAAGTTTAGAAAACTCTCACAGGAATTCCATACTCTTCTCAATGCTATAAGCGATACCTTGATCCTGCTCTCTCCAGAAATGGAAGTATTGTGGACAAACGGTGGAAATGCTTTGGAGTTAAATGAGACTGTATCCGATGCGGTACGGCAATACTGTAATAAATTATTACTTGATCGTTCTGCTCCATCTGAGGACAGCCCGATAGCAAGATGTTTCGATACGGCGGAAAAGGAAGTCGCAGTCGTAACCCACAATGGGGCAGTACTGGACATAAGGGCATTTCCGATCAAAGAGGCTGGAAGTGTCAGTAGCGTGCTCCTGCTGGTGAGTGATATTACCGAAAAGATGGCGATGCACGCAGAAGCGATGCAGGCAGGTCATATGGCCTCACTGGGGGAGTTAGCAGCCGGAGTTGCTCATGAAATCAACAATCCCATCACCGGCATCATAAACTATGGTCAAATACTGATAAATGAGTGCAGCCCCGAGAGCATGGAAAAGGACATTGGGGAGCGCATCGTG
>JBELAB010000328.1:0-4026 GCA_049509275.1 Syntrophobacteraceae bacterium
CTGTTTTACGGTTGGAGGGTGGGGTGTAGCGTCGCCGGACCTTGGGGAGGGCGGCTGGCTGTGGTGCTGCTTGCCTGTGAACCGGTCCTGCTGGCCCACGCAAGCCTGGCAACAACCGATGTGGCGATTACTGGATGCATGCTCGCGCTGGTATATCACTTCCGTGAGGGACGAACATCCGGGTGGCGGTTGCGTGTGGGCCTTCCGTCCCTCTTGTTCGGACTGGCCCTGCTGGCTAAAGCCTCGGCGCTGGTACTGGGCCCGGTATGCTTTCTGGTGATCGAACTGGATCGACTGGGGCGCAAGCAAGCCTTCGCTGTCCAGGCAAATGGCGGGGTGATGCAATTTTTTAGGCGACTCATCGCAGAACTTGGCCCGTTTTGGCGCGACATAACGCAGATTTTTTGTTTGGGATTTCTCCTGATGCTTATTTACTGCGGCGGCGCGTGGCGCGCCGTGCCCGGTTTTGCAGCATGGGCGAGGACACTGCCTGATGGCCCCATGGCACCAGTTATGGTGTACGTGGCGGACCATTTGCGAATTTTCAGCAATGGGACAGAAGCAGTCGTTTTCCAGATCGGACATAACAATATCGGACAAGGTATGTTCATTGCCGGCCGGACTGACCCTCACGCCCTGTGGTATTACTTTCCCGTGGCGATGACAATGAAGTTGACGGCATCTCTGATGGCCTTGGCGTTGCTTGTTGCGATTGTCAGGCCAAAAGCGCTGTGGAATTGGGTGACCCTGATAACGGCTGTGTTGATTCTTTTCAGTGTCACCTTCAGGGTGCAAATGGGCATCCGGTTGGTTTTGCCGCTCATCGGTTTTTTCATTGCAGGTGTGGCATGTGCGGCGGCTAACATGATTGCTGCGATACAATCGGGCTGGCGAAGGTATCTGGCTGCTGGAGCTGTGGCCGGCTGTGTATTTTGGACTGCGGCTGCATCGCTCATTGTTTGGCCCAATGCGATCTGTTATGTCAACGAGCTGTGGGGCGGAACGGCGGAAGGTTACAAACTGTTGAGCGATTCCAATTATGACTGGGGCCAGGGGATCGGAGAACTCAGGGACTGGCAGCAGCGAAATGGCATCGAAAACCTGGATGTCTGGTATTTCGGCAAAGATCCGGATGTGTTAAAGGGACCTTTCGATCTGGTTTCAATGAGCGATAGCGACTTTCAGGGGCCGGATGATTTTATTGCACGGTTTCGCGGGCGCTATTTGGCTGTCGGTACAACCAATCTCTATGGCGGCTGTTTCCTTGAAAAATCGGCACTGACCGTTATTCGCTATCTCAGGGCCATACAACCCGTTGCCCGCACAACGACATTTCTGATCTATGATTTCACCGATGAACGCCACGTTGAGCAAAAATAGAAGTACCGCTGATACCATTTTGTGAAGATATCGACCACGTAGTTCCACCTCTCCTGATTGATTATCCGTAAATCGCGTGGAGGACAACACCGATGCGGCGGGGAAAAAGCACAAATTTATCCGGCGCGGTTATGCAGCTTTGTGCATACCCGCCGGCGCGAACTTTCTCCCTGTGGGGCAGACCCTGCCTGCGACGACTTCCGCGCTTCGATGGCTAATCAGGCGCGCAATGATCTCTAATGCTCGTGAACGTGTTCACCCTGAAGCTTTTCATGACCAGGGTGCTCATGATCGTGTTTCCCGTGCTCACCATCGTGGGAATGGCCTTCGTGTGCGCTCCCGTGTTCGTGCTTATGCGCGTGAGGATGTTCGTGTTCGTGTCCGTGCTCGTGAGAGTGCCCGGCATCATCATGCCGGTGATCATGAGAGTGGCTGTGACTATGCTTGTGTTTATGATCGTGACTATGTTCCTGTGTTTCCTTCATGTCGATTCTCCCAATTCAAATAATTCAATTAGAATGATGATCATTCTTACATTCAGGTAGGTCTGTTGGAGCAGGTCGTCAAGTCCCCGAATAGTTATTTTATTTTCTATTGCTCAAAAAAGCCGGTCGTTGAGGCCTCCTCAAGCACCTTTCCCTCTATTGCGTGATGAAAGTCGGCCAGAGTTGCGTTGGGTTTAAGATCCAGCCTGGTATCTTTCAGGGCGTAGATAGTTATAACATACGCGTGAGGGCCCGTGCCTTTCGGAGGTTGCGGCCCGCCATATCCGGCGTCGCCGAATGAATTTCCGATCTCGATCGCGCCGGGCGGAATATTCTTTCCCGAGGCCCCTTCAAGAAAAGAGGCTGCATCCGGCGGAATATTTATCACCATCCAGTGTACCCACTTTCGGGCAACAGGATGCTGATCCACGATAGAGAGCGCGAATGATTTCGTGCCTTCGGGCGCTCCGGTCCATTTCAATGGAATGGAGATATTATGTCCTCCGGCGGCAGGTCGCGCATACTGGTTTGGAATGGCCCCCCGGTCCTTGAAGGCAGGGGATAAAAGCTGCATCGCAGCCGCCGATGGAGAGGGGTCTGTTATTAGCAAAACGGTGGCGGCAAAAAGTGCAATCGTGAGCATCCTCCTATTCATTCGGGCCTCCTTAACGCAGTTTATACAATTCATATAGCCAGATACCTCCGGCCAAGCCGGAGGCCTGGAAAACCTTGGACCGCTCAAAGCGGTTGGCGGTACTTGATAGCTCCGAGAATATCTGCATGGTCTTGGAGTACCGCGCCATCGTCATTCCGGCTTAAACACTGCCGGAATGACGACCTGATTCCCGGAAATGTCAAACTCTGCGAGTCCGCCGGCAGAGCCGGAGGTTTACCCTGTTATTCAGGCATACCCACAAATGCCTCTGTATATGCAATTCTGTTCGCAGGCCCTGCCTTCCGTGAGCCAGAGTGGTGACACATCCCCGGCAAAGATTGACTTGAGTGCGGCGCCGACCTCTTTCTCCCAGTCTTTTAGAAAGGGGCCGTGTTGTACGGCGGGATCGAACATGACCTGGTGTTTCATGTTTCCCGGAGATCTAAGCTCGATGAAGCCTGCCCCGCAGTTATCATTGGCTTTGAGCGCGCCGGTGACATTTCCCCTTGACAGCGCGAGGAGATATGCCGGGAGCTGAGGCTCATTATTCTTATCGATTACCTCGGCCCTGCGGGGAAGCCTGCCGGTCTTGTAATCCCAGCAGATAACGCCCCGTTGGGGGTGTGAATCGATCCTGTCGAGTCGCCCGTTGAGGCGGATCTCGCAACCATTTATTTCCAGGCCGTCAAATGGCCGTTCTACCGCCATCCATGACCAGCCGTCCAGCATTCTCTCCCGTTCGGCATCCAGCCACTTTAGCAATAGACCGGGGCGGCCGGGCTTTCCTATCAGCCGCTCGAGCTCGACTGCCCAGACTGCATGAGACAGACGGGGCCCGATGGCGCCGGTTATGGTTTTTTTCAAAAGATCCGACAAAGCTTCGAATTCCAGGTCGGCTTCTGCGAGTTTTTCTATTGCGCGTAAAACGAAAGAAGCCAGGATCCAATGGACGTTCTGACCCCGTTCAAGTGCCGGGATTCCAGGCTCGAATTCGTCAAGTTCTTCGAGGCCAAGAACATGGCGGAAGAAATACAGGGCCGGGCAGACCAGCGCTGACCGCAGTTCGCTGACCGAAATCCGGCCGGGTATCGAGAGCGGTTGGATTTGGAACTGGGACCGATCGGGTTCGCAAAAAGCCTTCGCGCTTTCAATCGGAGCCCAAACCATGGTTTTCGCAATACTCTGCCGGACCCACCGCGCCCGCTGCATTGCCGGAAGGCTATGCTTCCAGGGAATTACGGAATCGATATTTTTCTCGCCATCTTCTGTCCAGAACGGCGACGGTATGCAGATTTCACCATCTTTTGCAGCGGGACGGCTAAGGACGATTTGAGGAGCGGCGGCGAGAAAATTTGCATAAAGGTGGCGCGCAAAGGCGAACTGGCTTTCGATAGTCCCGCCAAGCACCTGCCGGCGTTCCGAAGAGCTGAGCAGGGGGAGCGATCTCACCGGCTGCGGGAAAGATCCTGAAACCAGGCCGGGAATGAATATCCTGCCAAAAGAGAG
>JBELAB010000329.1:0-4013 GCA_049509275.1 Syntrophobacteraceae bacterium
AGTATAATTTCCGGTGTCGAAAAGAGTCAAGCACAAACAAGAAAACCAAATATTACGGAACCGGCTGAGCGCTACGTTTCGATAAAACTCTTCAACTCCTTGCGGCGGCTGGGATGGCGAAGCTTGCGCAGGGCCTTGGCTTCTATCTGCCTGATGCGCTCTCTGGTAACCGTAAAATCCTGACCGACCTCTTCCAGGGTATGGTCCGCCTTTTCGCCTATTCCAAAGCGCATGCGCAAGACTTTTTCTTCCCTCGGAGTGAGCGTGGCCAATGCCTTGCGAGTCTGTTCGCTCAGGTTGAGGTTTATTACCGCATCCACCGGGGAAGCCACCCGCTTGTCCTCGATGAAGTCGCCAAGATGGCTGTCTTCCTCTTCGCCTATCGGCGTCTCAAGGCTGATCGGCTCCTTGGCGATCTTGAGCACCTTGCGGACCTTGTCGACCGGGAACTCCATTTTTTCGGCGATCTCTTCGGGCACCGGTTCGCGCCCGAGTTCCTGAACCAAGTAGCGCGATGTCCGGATGAGCTTGTTGATGGTCTCGATCATGTGGACCGGTATCCGAATGGTCCTCGCCTGGTCGGCGATGGCTCTGGTGATCGCCTGCCGGATCCACCAGGTGGCGTAAGTGCTGAATTTATATCCGCGCTGATATTCGAACTTGTCCACCGCCTTCATCAGCCCAATATTGCCTTCCTGTATCAGGTCCAGGAACTGAAGTCCGCGGTTTGTGTATTTTTTGGCAATGCTTACTACGAGCCGCAGGTTGGCCTCGATCAACTCGCTCTTGGCAAGCTTGGCGCGAAGGGCTCCATCTTGTACCCGACCGAGCAGTTGTCTGAGAGACCTTGGATCCATTTTCGCTTCCCTTTCCAGGGACCCGATGCGGTCTATGGCCTCTACGGCCTTGACACGGAACATGTCGTATTCTTCCTTTGAGATCCCACAAGCAACCGCAGGAGCGTCATGGTCTTCTTCCATCTCCACCTGTTCGAAAGCCCGTCTTGGGTCGCCCCCCTTCTTGCCCATGCGTTGCAGGCAGTCCTTTAGAGTTTTTTCGGTATTTTCTATAGCTACGAGGTGGCCGGTGAGCTTGTCGATAATATTGTCGATATGGCGGCGGCTGAGCTGGAGCCCTTTCAGAAGGTTTACTATCTGCTCCTTATTCTGCTGCACCTGGTTTTTCAGCTCGAATTCCTTTTCCGGATCAAAGCTTTCTCCGTGAAGATGCGCCAGCATCGACTTATTCTGCTCGTCCAGATGCTGCACTTCATCGAGAATGCCTATTATCCGGTTTTTCTGAGCCGCTTCCTCTTCCTCGCTGATCTCCTCCTCTACTTCGCGGATTACCTCATTGAGGCGGGAACCTTCACTCTGGAGCTTGTCTCTGAGGCCCATTATCTGTTTTATGCCTATGGAAGACTCCATGATAGCATTAAATATCTCCCGCTCTCCGACCTCGATCCTTTTGGCTATTTCTACCTCTCCGTCGCGCGTGAGCAGGGAAACCTGCCCCATTTCCCGCAAATACATTTTTACCGGATCAGTTATCCGGTTGGCCGAATCAGCCTCAAGCTGGATTTCGTCTTCCTCTTCCTCTATGATACTCTCCGCCTCAGGGACCGTGCCCCGCACCACCTGCACCTGCCTTTCGGAATCGACGATCTCGATATCCATTTCATCGAAAATCATCATCATGTCATCGAGCTTCTCCGCTGTTACAATATCCTCAGGGAGCGCTTCGTTAACTTCGTCCAGCGTCAGATAGCCCTTTTCCTTGCCTGCGGCAATCAACCGGTTCAGATCGTCGAGTTCCGGTTTGCCCAGCGCAGGATCGCGCCTCTGCTTGGCATCCTTTTCGGTCATCACCTGGCTCCTAAACGTTATCGGCAAAATCACCAACTTTGGCTTTGGCCCTAAGATTTCTAATTTCCTTGAGAATGTCGTTGATTTGATCCCGGTCTCCTTTTCTTTCGGCTTCCAGCAGGGATTGCTTCAATTCATTCTTCCTCATTTTTTCAATCCTCTTGAGCAAGGCCCCGAGCCAGTCCCGAAGTTGTATTTCCGGCTCTTCAAGTTCATAGGCCTCCATAAAATATCGCATATAGAGTTCATGCAAATCCGATTCCCGCAGCAGATCGTAGAGAGAAGACGGGCTAGACTCTTCCGCGCTGCAAAACCCTGCCTGGCAAAGCAAGGCGGCCATTGCGGCAAGCTTTGATTCCTCAAAACACCCAAGCGCATCGGACTCGCGTACGCACTCGACCAAGGCTGGATACTTGATCATAATCCTCACGATCCCTTCCTCAGGAGAGTTGATTTCAGGCGGTTTCCGGAAGTTGAGCGATCCGGACCGTCTATATCCTGACTCCGGCCTGCCGCGCTTTTCGTGCAAAAGCTGCGCCTCGGCTACTTTTTCGGTAATTGAGAATCTGCCCGCTATGATGCGCAGGTACTCAGATTTGAGAAGCGGCTGACGCACCTTCTGGAAAATGGGCTGAAGCTCCGAAAATATCCGAACCCTATCAGCCGAACTCCCGTCCCAACTCGAAACGGATTTCCGAACCGTGTAGGTCCCAAGCTCCTCCCTATGATCTATAAGACGCTCGAGCTCCGCCAAGCCAAATTTTTTCAGATAATCGTCCGGATCCAGTCCGTGCGGAAACCGGATGCAGCTAACCGAAAGCTCCTCTAATAAAAACAAGGGCAGGGCACGCAACATGGCCCTCTCCCCTGCATCGTCTCCATCGTATGCCAGCACCACCTCGTCGCACATCCTGGAGAGAAGCTGCACCTGCTGGCTGGTGAGAGCTGTCCCAAGAGTCGCCGCTACCCGGTGGAACCCTTTTGCATGGAAGGCCAGCAGATCCATGTAGCCTTCCACAAGCAGCGCCTGCCTTACATTGCGGCAGGCCTGCCGTGCCACCGCATATTGATAAAGCATTCTTCCCTTGTGGTAAACGGGAGTTTCGGGACTGTTGAGATACTTCGGCTCATTTTTCTCATCCTGAGACAAAATCCTCCCGCCAAAGGCTACAATTATGTCCCGCTCATCCCTTATGGGAAAAATCAGTCGATTTCTGAAGCGATCAAAAAATTTCGAAGAATCATTTGAACTCTGCAACAGAAGTCCGGCTTTTACAGCCAGCGAAGGTTCGATTCCGCTCTTCTTCAGATGATCGAAAAGCCCATTCCCCCCCGGGGGGGCATATCCCAGCTTTTGTGATTCGACAACTTCCTCAGGCAGCCCGCGCCCGGCAATATACTCCCGTGCTGTCCTGCCCTCCTGGGAGGCATGGAGCTGGCGGTAAAAGAAGTCCGCCGAGCATTCGATAGCCGCCAGAATCCGCCTGAGCTCCTGTTGACTCGCCAGGAGCAGATCGTCGTGGACCGCATGGTCATTCTGGGGCAACTGGATATTGTAGCGGTCGGAAAGATACTTAACGGCATCGGTAAACGCGAGATTCTGATGTTTCATGACAAAACTGAGGACATCGCCCCCGGTTCCGCATCCGAAGCAGTAATAGAATTGGTTATCCGCATCCACCTGAAAAGAAGGGGTCTTCTCCTGGTGGAATGGACACAACCCAATGTGACGATTGCCCGACCGGCGCAGATGGACCGCTCGGCCTATCACCTCGACAATGTCCACTGCCTGCTTAACAAGAGTGGCAATTCCGGAACCAGTCACTCAGCAAGCCTTTCCTGGGTGAAAAAGGAAACGGCTAATGAAAATCAAAAGGGGAAAATTGTGTATTTTTAGCCTCTGGCGGCTGCCAAATCAAGTCTTTTTTCTACCCGCCTCGCCGGGCATGGAGACGGCCTGCAAGCAATCCAACTCCCAATTCATAGAGAAGCGCGGGACCGGCACCCGACTCCGGCAACCCAACCCCGTTAGCCAAGCCTGCTCCGGACCAATTCGTTCACCACTTTTCCCTCAGCCCGACCAGCCACTTTAGGCATGAGGATTTTCATCACACGCCCCATATCTTTCAGGGAAGTGGCCCCGGCTTC
>JBELAB010000033.1:0-12606 GCA_049509275.1 Syntrophobacteraceae bacterium
TCGAGCTCCACCGCTCTATCGGCCTGTAATACAAATCAATCCGTTTCACGATGCATAGGTTCTGCTGCGTTACCGTACGTGGCAGAGGTTTAAGAAATACCCATTAGACAAGTAAGAGGAGACATGCATTATGGATTTGGGACTGAAAGATAAAGTGGCGTTTGTTTGTGGTTGTACGGCAGAAATCGGGCAAGAGATATGCTCCTGTTTTGTCCAGGAAGGCGCAAAACTTGCCATTACCGATATCGTGGCCGACAAAGGTCAAAAGGTGGCGGATGACCTGGCAGCAAAGGGCGGCAACGTATTGTTTTCTAAAATGGACGTGTGCAACTATCAGGAAGTTGCCGCTACTGTGAAAAAGGCTCAGGATTATTTCGGCAGAGTGGATATTCTCGTATATGTGGCGGGATTTGCGACAGCGGGGAAATTTGTGGCATCGGTTCCGGAAAACTGGAAAAAACAAGTTGACGTATGTTTGTATGGGTTCCTCAACATGACACACACCGTTCTTCCGGGGATGATTGAAAATAAGTACGGAAAAATTGTAAGCATAATGGGAGATTCGAGCAGAGTCGGTGAAAGCGGTATATCAGTCGTAGCCGGGGCGCGCGCCGGACAGATCGGGTTAATCAAATCAGTCGCCAAGGAAGTGGGACGCTACAATATAACGCTTAACGGAGTATCCCTGGGAGTAGTCAATACATCCCATTACATGCAAGGTTTTATCGAAAAGAATTACGAAAAGCTTGTTGTTCAGTACCCTCTGCGCCGGCTGGGCAAAGCTGAAGACATAGCCCCCATGGTTTTGCTTTTGAGCTCCGATCGATCAGCCTGGACTACCGGGCAGATAATAAGTGTTAATGGCGGCTTTTCAATGGTTTGATTATTCATGACAATCGTCCCCGGCCTAAATGGGCAGTATCCGACGCATTCTGGAGACATTCCATGCGAGAAACAAACTGGGAAGCGCTGATAAGTAAATTGGATGAAATGGAAGAAAAGGCGCGTATCAGCGGCGGCCTGGACAAGCAGGAGAAAGAGCGTCAGAGAGGCAAAATGACCGCAAGAGAAAGGGTTTTGGCAGTCCTGGATGCCGGGACGTTTGTCGAGATCAACATGCTTGCGGAAACTCAGACATTCGACTTCCAAATGCAGAAGAAGAAGATTGTCGGGGACGGTGTCCTGACGGGTTATGGGCAAATTGAGGGCAGACGCGTCTTTATCTTTTCCCAGGACGTAACGGTTTTTGGCGGATCGACCGGGAAAGCGCAGGGTGAGCAGATTAACTACATACTTCGTCTCGCCCGCAAGGTGAAAGCGCCTGTGATCGGGCTGTATGAATCGGCAGGCGGGAGGCTCCAGGACGGCATTGAAAACGAGGCCGGATACGGTCGGATGTTCTGGGAAAACACTCAATGCTCCGGGATAATTCCGCAGATTTCGGCAATACTCGGCGCATGCACGGGCGGGGGCGTTTATTCTCCGGCTCTGACAGACTTCATATTTCAGGTGGACAAGACGAGTCAGATGTTTATTACAGGCCCCGCCGTGATAAAGTCCGTTATGGGCGAACAGGTTTCGTTCGAGGACCTGGGGGGAGCGAAAATTCATACCAGCAAATCAGGCGTGGCTCATTTTTGTCTTTCGAGTGAAAGTGAGCTCTCGCCGGCGATCAGGCGTTTGTTTGGTTATCTCCCCTCCAATAACAGGGAAAAGCCTCCACTTAAGGAAACGCGCGATCCGTACGACCGGAAGGTCCCAAGGTTACAGGACGTCGTCCCCGTTGCCAAAAACAAATCTTACGATATGCATGAGGTCATCGGAGAAATTGTCGATGACGGAGATTACCTGGAAGTTCAACCGGCCTTCGCCCGCAATATAATCATCTGTTTTGCCCGGTTCGCCGGGCGATCTGTTGGGATTGTGGCAAACCAACCCCGGTTCATGGCGGGTGTAATCGACATTGACGCAGCGGACAAGGCGGCAAGGTTCATCAGATTCTGTGACGCTTTCAGCATTCCACTGGTCACTTTGGTGGACGTCCCCGGGTACATGCCGGGCACGGAGCAGGAGCATCGGGGAATTATCCGCCATGGGGCGAAAATGCTCTACGCCTATTCAGACGCAACTGTCCCAATGGTCAGTCTCGTGTTGAGAAAATCCTACGGGGGAGCGATCCCTGCGATGAATTGTCACGAAACGGGGGCGGACCAGTTTTTTGTGTGGCCCACGGCGGAGTTCGCAATGATGGGGTCCGAGCCTGCCGTGAATATTCTTTATCGAAGAGAAATAGAGCAGGCGCAAGATCCCGATGCCGTCAGGCAGTTGAAAATCCAGGAATATGAAGATACTTTTTCAACCCCGTATTTTGCTGCATCGAAGCAGTACGTCGACGCCGTGATCAGACCCGAAGATACCAGAACAGCCATAACAAACGCGCTGCTTATGCTGGAGAATAAGGAGGAAGCGCCGCGTGTATGGAGAAAACATGGAAATATGCCGCTGTGACAGCAGCCCGAAAGGATGCGTATGTCGACTGTAATCTATCCTTTATTGCTGGGTAAGCAAACCTTCAGTAAAGCTCAATTCACCTACTTCATGAATTATGACCAGAAGATATGGGTACCGATCGTGGCCTGGTATATCAGGACGGCAGACACGGAACTACTGGTGGATACCGGGATGTCGGCTCAGGATATAAAGCGCTACCTGTTTGGTCAGCTCTATGAAAGCAATCAGTCCATAGAAGAGGCCCTCGAAAAGAGAGGTTCCAATCCGAGTCGGATAAAGATCATAATTCAAACCCACCTGCACTACGATCACTGCGGAAACAACAGGCTGTTTCCCAATGCAAGAGTCATTGTTCAGGAAAAGGAGCTGGCATTTGCACGAAATCCCCATCCTGTATTCCGAGGCTCTTATAATCCTTCATTTTTCGAATCATCCGATTTTGAAGTCATAGAAGGTGAAAAAGAGATCGTACCGGGAATTAGCGTCGTTCCGGTTCCAGGACATACTCCGGGATCACAGGCTGTTCTTGTAGACCTGGAAAACAAAAAAGCGGCATTGACCGGTTTTTGTTGTCTTCTTGAGAACTTTGAACCGCCTGAGAAAATACGGAAGGCCTGGCCGGTAATTCCCATCGGGGTTAGTGTTAACAGCCTTGAGGCATACGACAGTATGCTGAAGCTAAAGGGCATGGCCGACCTGATCATTCCCATGCATTCAATGGAATATGCGGAAAAGGAGTTCATAGCTTGATGAATTGACTCCAAACTCTACACACTTGCAGTGAAACATTTTCAAACCGGAATTTTGGGAGTTCGCGTGCATAGGAGAAGAGGAAATGAATAAAGTAACAACTTTGGATCAGGTAATGGAAAGAGTCCACGATGGCATGACCATCATGATAGGCGGTTTTAACGGCATTTGTGCGCCAATAAAGTGCATCGAGCGATTAGCGCAATCCGGAGTCAAGGATATAACCCTGATTTCCGTGACATGCGGCTATCCTGGAGGAGGGTTTGATCTTGCTCCTTTATTTGTAAACAAACAGATAAAGAAGGTCATAGCCTCCCATATCGGCACCAGTCCCGAAGCTGTAAAGGTGTTTAAAAGCGGTGACATGGAAGTGGAATACTTTCCGATGGGAATCTGGATTGAAAAGATTCGCGCGGGCGGTTACGGCCTGGGAGGCGTAGTATCCCCCATCGGCATTGGCACCATGCTGGAAGCGGGGAAGCAGAAGGTGACCATTAAAGGGAAGGAATATCTGATTGAGCTGCCTCTCAGGGCGGATGTAGCCTTCATTAAAGGGTATCGCGCCGACCGGATGGGCAATGTCCAGCACCGGATGGTTTCACCGAACACCAATGTCGTCATTGCTTCCGCAGCCGATTATACCGTGGTTGAGGTCAATGAAATCGTGGATATAGGAGGGATCGAGCCTGACAGAGTGGGAATTCCCGGTGTTTTCATCAAGGCCGTCGTCCAGGGCAACGCGATGGAAGATCATCATAAGATCTATGAAGATCTTTGGGTACGTACAGGAAACTTGAAACCAAAGAGGGGTACAAATCATGAATGAGAGAGAAATGATAGCCCGCAGGGCTGCATTGGAGCTCGATGACGGCGCAGTGGTAAATCTGGGTATCGGCATTCCAACAGCGGTTGCCAACTATATCCCGGAGGGTGTTGAGGTGACCATGCATGCGGAAAACGGTGTCTTATCGTACGGCGCCACACCCGAGGTGGGCTCTCAGGACCCGGATGTGTTCAATGCTGGTGCACAGCCAATAACACTTCTTCCCGGCGCTGCCATATTTGATCTTTCCACCTCCTTTGGAATTATTCGAGGCGGACATGTAGATACAGTTATTCTGGGGACCCTGGAAGTAGACCAGAAGGGAAATTTGGCCAATTGGGCCCGAGAGCTTGTCCCGGGCAAATTTGGACCTGGTATGGGCGGGGCGATGGAACTGGTCAGTAAAGCCCGTAAAGTAGTTGTAGTCACTCAGCATAATGTCAAAAACGGCGAGTCAAAAATTTTGAAGGAATGCACATTACCGCTTACCGGTAAAGGAGTGGTGAATGTCATCATCACCGAAAAGGCGGTATTTAATGTGACGCCTCAAGCTTTGGTGCTGAAGGAAATCGCCCCCGGTATAACGGTTGGAGAGCTTAGAGCCATGACTGATGCTGAATTTATAGTGGCCGAGGACCTGTGTGAATATCGCCTTGGCTGACCCGGTTTGTTCGGGATTAGACTGGGGGAATAAAATATGGCCAAAGTATATTCGCTGGAAGGCATTGTGCCGGTGATCGACCCATCTGCTTTTGTTCACCCGGAAGCGGTCCTGATTGGCGATGTCATTGTAGGACCGGGCTGCTACGTTGGTCCATGTGCCAGTCTGCGTGGCGACTTTGGCCGAATCAGGATTGGAGCGGGCGTTAATGTCCAGGACACATGCGTGATTCACTCATTTCCCGAGGTCGATGTCATTATCGAGGAGGACGGTCATATAGGGCACGGTTCGGTAATTCATGGATGCATAATCAAGAAAAACGCCATGATTGGAATGAACGCCGTGATCATGGATAACGTGATTATCGGCGAGAGTTCCCTGGTTGCCGCATCTTCTTTCGTGAAGGCCGGCATGAAGGTCCCTCCACGCACATTGGTTGCGGGTGTTCCCGCCAAGGTGATACGGACGTTGAGCGAGGATGAGATTGCGTGGAAATCGACGTCCACCAGGCTATATCAGCGGCTTGCTGTCCGCTCCATGTCAACGATGAAACCTGTGGAACCCCTCGCATGCGAGGAGCCAAACCGGGGCCGGGTCTTGGCAACGCGTGCGGATCAGGTGCCCTTGAACATCAAAAAGTCGGAAAAATAAAACACTTAACTTAATGTGACTTATATAATAGCGAAGCGGCAAAAAAAGAGTCTCTGCCTTTCTGCGCTGAATAGCGGCTGTGCCAGAGCCAAAGCAGGATATTTTTGCCTGCGATTCCTCACAGGTGTGGTATTGTGATTTATCGGCATCTTGTGCCGGCAATGCCTGTCGTAGAGGATCGAGAGTCTGGAAGGCACTGAACGAGACCGTAGGAACTTGCCATGGCCGATCGCTTCACACCGGAACAAATCGAAGAGATAAACAGACTGCAGAAAAAGTATTTCGACGACACGGTGGACCTCTTTGAAGCTCCCCTCCCGAAGGGGGTGCCGGAACGGCTGAGAACCACCGTAAAAGCAAGCGGCCTTCGATCGGGCGAAAAAGTTCTGGATGTGGGAACCGGGACCGGGATTCTCATCACCTTTATGCTGAAGTATGGGCTTTCCGAGATCCATGCTTGCGATCTCTCAGAAAACATGCTCGAGCGGGTAAAGGATAAATTCCCCCAGGTCATAGTGCACCTTTGTGATATCAGGGACCTGCCACTTCCCGACGACAGTCTGGACGTAGTCTTCATCAACGCTTGTTTTTCCAATATAATGGATAAATCAAAAAGCCTGGATAACATCTACCGGTTGGTGCGGCAACAAGGCAGGTTGGTTATCAGTCATCCTCTGGGCAGGGACTTCATCGTCGAACTGAAGAAACACACGCCTTTTCATCTGGATTTGCTGCCTGATGAAGAGGGCGCGAGAGGATTGCTCGAGCGGCATGGCTTTGAGGTCATAAGGTTTAGAGACGAGCCCGGGTTTTACCTCGTTGTGGCGAAAACAACCAAGCCGGATGAACCTTCGGCCGCCAACCACGAAGACCTGACCTGACATTACCGGAATTATGGGGAATCGAGTTACGTAAATGATGTCGGCTTTGCTTTCCGGCTTAAATCGAGGAATCCATTTGGGCGGCACGGCAAGGAGCCCCGATGACGTGATTTCTCTGCATAAGTTAGGTTTCCGGTTCGCGGAAATTGCCATCACGGAGCCGTCGAACTTCGGCCTTCTTCTAAATGAGTATCGGGCCCGGTCACGAGAAACCGGTCTCTACTACCTTTGTCATGGCCCAAGGGAAGGCGATCCCAATGATATGCATACCCTGGAGACGATTTATTTCCCCAAGTTGCTCCAGGTCCTTTCCATTATGCCGGAGTTAGAGATGCGGCTATTAACGGTACACCTCTGGCTGGATACCCGATTCGTGCGGGGGGAGACGATTGTTTATAAAACAGGCTTTCTCAAAAGACTGACAGAGAGGGCCGGCAGCGGTGGAATTACCGTCTGTCTGGAGAATCTGAGCGAAAAGGCCGAGCAGTTGACGGGGGTTTTTGCCGCTGTCCCCGTGTTGAATCTTACCCTGGACCTGGGACATGCTGAACTTCTCTCAAGGGAAAATACCAGCTTCGGTTTTCTGGAAAAGTGTCTTGACAGGATTAAACACATCCACTTGCATGATAACCTTGGAGGTACTTCGGCAGATGATGATCTCCATCTTCCGGTGGGAGAAGGGAGAATCGGTTTTCATGAAATCTTTCAAAGATTGCATGCTGCTCGCTACAAGGGGACCATTACGTTGGAATTGCGGCTCGATCAGATTAAGAGCTGTATGGGGTATGTTAAACATTTGGTTAATCCCGCAGAGTAAATTATCAGGCGCTTGCCGGCCTCTCATGCCGGGTTGCGCTCCATGAACGCAAGTCGGTATTACAGGTAAAGGGAAAACTTGAGTCCTTTGCGCCTTTTGATCGCTTCGAGCAATCCCGCTGTTCCTGTCATCATATTATCTCCAAGGGGCGCCCCGAATGTGATCGGGAGCTTTGAATTTTCGACCAGCCGCCGCTTTGGGCCTGTGGCGACAATAAGTTCGACCGCCTCGAACCCGAAAGCCTTCCTGATGTATGCCCCATGACCCCCTTCGGCTATGACTTGCCGGTGGAGCAGCTTGCCTTCAGCCAGATCGACCAGAAGTGATTCCAATTTCTCCAGGCTGAGGTCCCGCGTATGGTACTCCACGATGCCGGCAATCTGATCGCCTTCCATAGCTGCGCACACAGTATGCGAAGTGGCTATGTCGAGGACGATGAATCTTCTCTTTCCCCTCAGCTGAAAGTCCATCGATGCGCCACTTATGGCCGCAATGCCGCTGTCCATGACATAAACTTCCGTGCAGGGAAGACCCGAAGCTGTTTCAGCTATAGATTTCAGACGATTCAAAAAAAGAGGGACGCTTCCCTTTTCGTAAAGCAAAGATTGCGGTGAGGGCGTTGTGTCCAGGGCCGCTTTAATGATTTCATGCCGAAAGTCCAAATGGGATTTGCCTGCCGGAGGTAGACCGTGGTCCTGGGCGCACACGCCGACAACATCGAATTCGAAAGGGACTCCAAAACTCGCTACTATCCTCTCCAAATGTTCACGCGGAAAATCAGATAGTCTTAAGGATGTATATCCTCCTGAAGCGGCAACAGTTGCGGCTTGCGTATCTTCGATAATTTCGAGACCGGCGTTGCGAATGCGCTCGGGGTTGTGGCTAAGGGTTTGGGCGGCCGAGGCGGAAATAACTACGTGGGCTTTTTGAGCATGCCGTGAAAGGACATCCAGAAGAACACCTCCGCCCATTTCAACACCGGTTATCAGAAGGTTTCCGGAAAAGCTTTGCGCCTGTTCGGGCAGGTAGAGCACCGGGGATCTCACTACAGCCTTGTAATGCAGACCGGATCGATCGTCATGGAAAAGAACGTCCAATGTCCCGGCGCCCACATCCAAAAGCAAGAATCTGCTCATTCATTGACTCCAACAATAAGTTGCATCCGGCGAGTTGCAGAAGGGTGCAAATAAGCGCTGTTCACTGGAGGGGCAGCAGTTCATAACCCTTTGAGAAGGTCCGCCTTGTCCGTCATCTCCCAGGGCAGGTCCAGGTCTAGCCGTCCAACCTGGCCGTAAACTGCGAGCTTCCGGTAGAACTCTCCCTGTCTATTTGCCGGAAGCCTTCTAAGTTGGAAATCCCTGACTATGGCGGCCAGACGGAAATCGAAATGGTTTTGGAGAAGAGAGGTCAGTTTCTCGTCAGGGATTTTGCCGGTCCCGAAAGTCTCCACCTGGACGCTTTCCGGACGCGACCGGGAGATCGAATAGCTCAATTGCACCTCGCAATCATCCGCCAATTCCGCCGCCACCAGGTTCTTGGCTGCGTATCTTGCGGCGTAGGCGCCCACCCTGTCTATACGAAGCGGGTCTTTTCCGCTGAGAGCGGCCCCGCTGTTCCTGGAGTAGTCGCCGTAAGTATCTATGGCGGTTTTTCTCCCGGTTAGGCCTGAGTGAACTGAGGGGCCTCCCAGGTGAAAAACGCCCTCCGGGTTTATGAATATCTGGGTGCGGAGGTCGGGCCGGAGCCGCTCGTCCCGGAACACATGCTCGATCACAGCTTCTCGAATATCGGCTCTGAGCTTTTCCAAGGCAGGCTTTGCGGCTTCTTTCTGGCTGGCCGTGATGGTAATGCTGTGAATGCGGGAGGGATTTCGGTCCCTGTATTCGATTCCGACGTCGGTTTTGGCTTCCGGACAAAGGTAGGGCAGAATTTTTTCTTTCGCTGCTTCGGCCATCCGTCTCGACAGTTTATGGGCGAGCCAGATGGGCAGGGGCATGAACGCAACGTTTTGCCTGCATGCGAACCCGAACGTGGTAACCTGATTTCCGGCCGGTATTGTTTCAATTTGCCTGGAGGTCAGCTGTCTTTCGTCAAACCGGTAAACCGGGTCCAGGGGAAGCTCCTTTATGCTCGTCAGCACGCTGGAAGTCTTCGCGTTGAAATCGGCGCCCTGGTATCCAACGCTTGCGATCACTTTGCGGGCAATTTCGGAGAGACTGAAGACGGCTTGCGAAGAAAATCTCGCGGCGATGAAGACTATCGAAGCGGAGAGCGAACACTCGGCAATTATCCTGGAGTAAGGGTCCTGCTTCAGGAAGTGGTCTACTATGGCATCGCTGATGATATCGCAGAGCTTATCCGGGTTGCCGTCCGTCACCGATTCCGATGTAAGCATGAAGTTATTTTTCATCCGCTTTGTCCCTTGAGTCTTTCGCGAAACTTCCGCGAGATGCTCCTATAGCGTTTTGCGATAGGCTCCATTATTTTCCGCATTCGCACCTTTGCCGTCACCCTTGGTCGCCTCGTTTACAAGGAGCGGCAGGATCGCGCTGATCCCGATTATTGCGCCATCAAAGAGGCTTACAGGGGCGAGCCCGAGAAGACTGCGGAGCCCGGGGATGACAAAAGTGAGCAGTTGCAGGCCGAGCGAGCCTCCGAGCGCCAGGGTGAGGTACCTGTTCGGGGGGAGCTTCTCCTCGTCATAGATACTCACCTTTGGAGATCGGCAGCTTATGGCGTGGAGCAACTGGGCGAAGGTGAGACTCTGAAATGCCATCGTGGATGCCTGCTGTCCAATCCCGTAACGGGCCAGACCGGCCCCATAGGCGCCAAGGGTTGCAAGGCTGATTACGCCGGCTTCGGTCCCTATGCGCTTGAAGTCCGACCTCCCGATGATCGGCTCTTTGGGGTCGCGAGGCGGCCGCTCCAGTATGCCGGGCTCCGGGGCTTCCAGAGCAAGGGCGAGGCTGGGGAAGATATCGGATATGAGGTTTATCCAGAGAAGCTGCATGGCGCTTAGCGGATAACCGATACCGGCCGCGCTTGCCACGAACATCACTATGATTTCGCTGAAATTGGTCGAGAGAAGAAAATGCAGTGATTTTTTTATATTGTCGTGTATTGCCCTGCCGTGGCCGACTGCCAGGATCATCGTTTCCAAATTGTCGTCCTGGAGCACCACGTCGGCTACTTGCCGAGCTACGTCAGTGCCACTGTGGCCCATGGCGATTCCGATATCGGCGGCCTTGAGCGCCGGCCCGTCGTTTATTCCGTCGCCGGTCATCGCCACTATCTTTCCGGCATCCTGCAAGGCCTGAACTATCTGCAGCTTATGGGCCGGGCTCACCCTGGCGAATACGTGCACCCTTTGCGAAAGGGCCCTCAGGGCCCTTGAATCGATGTCGGTAAGGCTGGTCGAATCAAGGATTTCTATCGGCATTTCCCGGCTCAGGCCCAGCGCTTTTCCGATCGCATAAGCGGTCGGGCTCTGATCGCCTGTCAACATTATGGTGTCTATCCCGGCGTGGTGGAAGCGCGCTACCAGTTCCTTCATCCCGGGGCGAAGAGGGTCCGCCATACCAATAAGCCCAACCCATGTCAGACCGCTGAGTTCGTCCAGGACCTCTTCGTCTTCGGCGGATTTGAATGCAAATCCGAGCACACGGAGCGCTTCGCCGGCCATGCGCTCGTTCTCGATCTCGATTTGCGAGAGGTCCTGCTCGCCGATCGGGAGCTTTCGACCCCCAACAAGTTGTGTATCGCACATGGCGAGAACTTCCACCGGGTTTCCCTTTAAAGCCAGAAACCTTTCGGTGGTCCCGGCGATATGGACGGTGGACATGAAATTGCGGTCTTCAGCGCGGAATCTGGTCTTGATTCTCGGATAGCGCTCGTTCACCTCCGCTATGCTGAGACCGGTACTGACAGAGAATTCGAGCAGCGCTTTTTCGGTAGATGAACCTTGATCCGCCTCTTGTCCGCTTACTTCCCCACACAGAATGCAAATTTTGGCCAGTTGCGAAAGCTCCGGGCTGTTGCTCGGGCTGATCTTTCTGTCGCCTCGGAAAAATCCGCCCGGTTTCAGTTCAGTCGTATGATTTCCGGAAAATATTCTCATTACCGACATGCGGTTTTGGGTTACGGTTCCAGTCTTGTCAAAGCAAATCGTCTGAACTTCTCCCAAAGTTTCCACGGCTTCCAGGTCCCTGATAATTACCCGGTGGGAGTTCAATTTGCGGATGCCCAATGCCAGGGTCGTGGTGGCCACAGTCGGCAGCCCCTCGGGGACGGCGGCTACGGCAAGAGAAATGGTCGTTTTGGAAATGAGCGCAAGTGCGACCCGCCTCATCACCCCCGTTATAAAAACAAGCGCACACAGTGCCCCGCTCAACCACACCATTTGGCTGCCGATCGTATTTAATTGTCTTTCCATCGGGGTCAGCGGGGCCTTGGTTTGGCCGATCATCGCCTGAAGCTTTCCTATTTCTGTAAAGCGGCCTGTTGCGACCACTATCCCGCGTCCCTGCCCTCCGGTAACCAGGGTGCCCATATAGAGGGTGTTTTTGCGGTCGGCGAGCGGAATATCGGCTTCTTCAATCACTTCGGCCGCTTTTATTACGGGGATGCTCTCGCCGGTGAGACTTGATTCATCGACGCTGAGGCGGGCGGCCTCGAGGACCCTGCAATCGGCGCCGACGTATGTTCCAGGCTCAAAGATCATCAGGTCCCCGGGGACCAGATTACGGGAGTCGATTCTCTTCCTGGCGCCGTCCCGGACCACCACCGCCGATGGATGCATCAGAGTTTTCAGAGAGGAGATCGTCCCTTCGGCCTTATCTTCTGTTACGAAGCCGATCGAAGCATTGATTGCCACCACGGTCATTATTGCGACTGCATCTACGATTGCGCCGGTAAGGACGGAAATTGAAGCGGCAACGCCGAGCAGAGCGACCGGCAGAGAAGTCAACTGATTGATAAAAATTTGGAACTTCGATCTGCGCGGTGCTTCCGGAAAGCGATTAGGGCCAAATGTTGCAAGCTTTTCGCAGGCAACCTCGCTCGAAAGCCCTGCTTCCGCCGAACCTCCCCAGACCGCCACCACGGCCTGAGCGCCGATTGCGTGCCAGGGGCGCTCGTATGTCGGATATTGGATGCGGGGCGGCGGGATCGCAGGCAAAATCCCGGAAGTCCTTCCGCCCGCCCGCGAGGCGGGGTGGAGGGCGGCTGACGGCGGATGGTGTTGAAAGCGGTTTTTTTGCGCCCTCTGGTCGGGGATATCCGGACTGCCTGAGGGTTGGCGGATATCGGGTTCGTAAGATTGATTGAATTCAGAAACGGCCTCTTCGACCAAAGACCTGATATGGCCAAGCGTGGCCCCGGAATCATAGTGCAATAATACGGTTGAGGTAAGAGTGTTTGCGCTTGCGCTGATTACTGCGGGGTCTGCGCCAAGCGCGCGCTCGATGTGGTCCTTGAAAGAATCGCAGCGGTAGAGCTCTTTTATCCTCAATCT
>JBELAB010000330.1:0-3997 GCA_049509275.1 Syntrophobacteraceae bacterium
ATTTTCACTTTTAGGCGCTTAAATCCTGAATTCGTGCTTTTTCCGGCAGAAAATTCCTTCGTGTGCTTCACATTTCCTCAGTGTGCCGGCATGGGATTAGCTTCGTAAGGCCGCGATGAATCGGGCTTGGCTGTCCTTTAATTCAGAGGTCGGAGGGATTTGGGGCGGCGGTGACTGAGACAAAGATATATCTGCGCTTTATCTGCGTAATCTGCGGATGAGTTGCAATGGATCGTGAACGGGTTGCCGCTTTCCGCTTCACGCGCTTCAACTCAGTCCTCAGTACTGAGTCCCGACAGAGGCCCGGAGTCCCAGCCGCGTTCGGTGAAATGATGATCGAACGCAAAGGCCAGGGTGATCTCTCGTGCCTCCATAATTTCAAAACTGAGGCAGTCGGTGAGGCTCACACTTCGATTCCTCTCGGTGTGAAGTCTCTGCACGGCCCGGCTATGCCAACCTTCGTCTGCCCATACAACATCCAGAACGGGCAGGATCTTGCGGTCAAAGTCCAAGGCGGCTTCAAGGCTTACGCGACGCTGGAGCAGAGTGATCGTTTCGAGAAGCACATAGGAGCTGGTTAGGATCAGGACGTCACTTTGCAGGAAGTACTCGAAATTCGCCTTGGCGCGAACGTGCATGTAATCATCTTGGACAAGCAGTGCGAAGAGAGCGGAAGTATCTGCGAATACGATCATGACCTGAATTCGTCCTCAAGATAGCGGTCGTGTTTAGTGGAGACGTCCGGCACGCCGGCCCTGTATTTGCCTACCGTTGACATGGCCTGCCGGTAAAGTGTGCGGCGGTCCGGCTCCTGTTTCGAGAGAAACCGGTCCACGGCTTTGCGGATGATGGCGGCCATGGATTCGTTGCTTGCGTGGGCGAGATCTTTCAACCGGGCAGCCTGTTCATCCGTCAATTGAATCTGCGTGCGAATCATGGAGGGTCTCCTAAGCTAACATGTTATCGTAAGTACCAATATGCTAACACGGTCCGCCGGTCAGGTCAATCTAAGTTCCTTCTCAGGTCCGGCTCGAAGCGGGCCGGGCCGTGTTTCTCAAATCATTGATGCTATAGACAGGTTGTCGAAGAGCTTTTCCTCGTGCTCTTTCGCCGTCTGCCCGTCGATGCCGGAGGCGCTATTTTTGCCAAAGTCTAATCTTGAAGGCTGCTTAGCGTAAATCCCAAGTCGTAGGGTCCCCAATTCCCATCGGAGCATCGTATACACTGGTCACCCGGGCAGGTTACGCCGCCATTCGGGAAAATCCTGCCCTGTAACTCGCAACTTTTCTTTTCCATGTTTTTGGTCCTTTCAGTTATTTAGCCTTACCCACCTTCAGCCTATGTACACGGTGGTTATCATAAAATAAGTACCCGTTCACCACCAGACACGGAGGAACCCTCACTATTTTCGGATTCGCGTTAACACTTCAGCCCGGCGTTAAACGCGTCAAGTTCACGTCCGATCTTTTGTGAGGACGCACAGAGAAAAATTCTTGGACGACAGAAAATTGAACAAACCAGAAAAACCCTGTAGCAAATATTTCCAGACCTCTGTGCCCTCTGCGACTCTGCGGTGAACGCTTGAAAAAACCGGAATAAGTTTTTGACATTGGCCCTCTGATAGCCGATATTTTATCTGTCATCTTCTATTAGCACGGAGGCCATTATGGACGAAGAACAAACAAAAGTTGCGAGGAAACTGGGCCTCAACGGCCTTGGCAGAATCGCAAAGCTCTCGATCTGGCACCATGCGGAGCGCAAATACTTCTCGGAGATCGTGGTCAATATAGGCCGGGAGGTAGGGACAAGACTCGCGGACATAGCACATTTCCTGGAGAAGGATTCCACCTATGGGGCTTTGAACAACTTTCTCTACGGCTGCCGGGCCGGCAGGGTCATCGAAGAGATCGACGAAAAGTCGGGCAGTTTTGTGGTGAACGGGATAAAGACAACTTTTTTGCGCAACGCCAGAAATCCGGCCCATATAGACTGGCGCAAATACGGGGTTGACCTCGTCGTGGACGCCACGGGCTCTTTTCTCGACCCCGCTGCCCTTCCGGAAGACCCGAAAGGGTCGGTACGCGGCCATTTTGTTTCGGGCGCAAAGAAGGTTATCGTATCGGCGCCCTTCAAGATACAGGACAAGGGCCGGGAAATGCCGCCCGATGCCGTTACGACCATTATGGGCATAAACGATTCCGATTACGATCCCAAGAGGCACCTGATCGTATCAAACGCCTCCTGCACGACCACCTGTCTTGCTTACATGGTGAAGCCCCTGCTGGATTATTTCGGGGCCGAGCGCGTCCTTTCGGCGGCGATGACCACCGTCCATGCAGCCACCAGTTCGCAATCCGTGCTGGATCGCGCGCCGAAAGCCAAAGCGACCGACCTGCGAAAGACCCGGTCGGCCTTCAACAATATCATCCTTACCAGCACCGGGGCAGCCAAAGCACTCGAACTGGTGATCCCGGAGATGAGGAGAATCGGCATCATCGCCGAGTCCGTTAGAGTCCCCGTGACGACCGGCTCTCTCATAATCCTGGCATTGATGATTCAGGACGAGAGCATGACGAACCCGATTAATCATGAGTTGGTAAATGATATTTACAAAAAAGCCGTTTCTCATTTCCCCGAGGGCTACCTGATTTTTTCCGAGGAACAGAATGTGTCCTCCGACATTATCGGACTGCCCAGGGCCGCTGCGGTCATCGAAGGCTGCGAGAACCACACGCGCACTTCAGCAGTTCACATCGAGGTAGACCCAAAGCGCCTGGCTTCCGAATGCGAATACCTGGATTCAACAGGTGCGGACAGTTCGGTTTCGCTGGACCTTGGAACCATCTCGCGAAACGTCAAGACCGATGGGTCGCGGCGGCAAAGGTTCATCATGGTGCCGGTCACCCAGGCCGTAATTTACGGCTGGTATGATAACGAACTGGGAAGTTACACAAATATGCTCGGGGACCGGACGGTGAGTATCGCCGGCCTCATGGAAAAAAGCGATCACGATCCGGTGAGGATAAGAACATAGTTGCCCCGTCGATCTCGACGCTCCGCGAAACGCTCCGGACTCGAAGCCGGAGCGCACATTGTGCAATTTTTAGTACGCCTGCATCGATGGGCGGCCCAGTGCGTATTTAGAACGCTCTTGCATTTTAAGTGTTATATACAAGTCTATCATACGAGGAGAGGCCGCGTGATAGTGAGCAGCTGGATGTCAACCGATCTGGTAACGGTCAGGAAGGAAGCCTCCATTCAGGAAGCTATGGCCCTGATGAAGCAGGAATCCATCCGGCATCTGCCGGTTGTGGATGAGAAGATGAATCTGATGGGCTGGGTTACGGACGCGGACTTGAGGGGGGTGCTTATCGCCTCGATGCTCGAAGAACTGACCCTTGAGGACGTGATGATTCGAAAGCCCTTTACGATCCATCCCGAGATGCCCCTCGAGGAGGCTGCGCGCATTTTGCTGGATAAGCGCGTCGGCGGCCTGCCCATCGTCAAGAACGATACGCTGATTGGCGTAATAACCGTCAGCGACATTCTTTCGGCGTTCATCACTTTACTGGGACTTTTCACTGAATCCACGCGACTGGACATAAAGGTTTCCGGCACTCCCAACCCGCTTCCGGAGATAACCCGAATCGTAAGGCTGCATGGGGGCGAAATTATCAGCCTCTGCCTTATGCCCCTGGAGGAAGGACCTGACTACTCCTATTCCGTTCGGCTAAAAAAAACCGACGTAAAGCCAATCATTGCAGACCTCGAGGAGCACGGAATCGAGGTAGTGTCGTACGAGGACTTTTAGGCGGCATATACTTCGTCACAGTCCGGCCCCGGCTTGCAGGGTCGAGACCGCGCTGCGCGCTCCGGGCGTTTGTGCGCGATCCGGCCTCCCGGGGACCTGCAGGGAACATCACCCGCCTTGCGCCATCCGTGAAAAATTGGAACCACTCGCCGCCTCGACTCTCAACGCAGCTTGTTTCATTGGACT
>JBELAB010000331.1:0-4652 GCA_049509275.1 Syntrophobacteraceae bacterium
TCATCCGGGGATACCTGGCATCGGTTCACAGGTCGCTTGAAAAAACAAGCCGCGCCCGTAAACTATCTGCCTTACGCACCTTTTACAGTTATCTGAACAGCGCCGGCATCTTCAGTGAGAATCCTGCCGATCTGGTTACCCACCCCAGGATAAAGCAAAAAATGCCTTCCTTCCTCCAGGTGGATGCTGTCTTTCACTTTCTTGATACCCTGTCTCGATCCTCGCTCCGGCAGGGGAGTTCCTGGAGAAAGGCCCGCAACTGGGCGATGTTCGAATTGCTCTACTCGACGGGTATCCGCGTGAGCGAACTGATCAAGCTGAATCTTGACGGGGTGGCTTTTGCCGAGGCCCTTGTCCGCGTGAGCGGCAAAGGCCGCAAGGAGCGTATAATCCCGATCGGAACGAAAGCGCTTGACGCCCTGAAGTATTACCTTGGGGCCATGGAGTTTCAGTTCCCGAAGGCGAGGGCGTCTTCACAGGCCTTTTTTCTCAATTCGCGGGGAGGAAGACTTACGGCGCGATCCGTCGACAGAATACTGAAGGCGGAGCTGATTGCATGCGGATTGTGGCAACGCTTGAGTCCGCATGGGCTAAGGCACACTTTCGCCACGCATCTTCTGAATGCGGGCGCCGACCTCAGGGCCATTCAGGAGATGCTTGGGCACGAAAGCCTGTCGACAACCCAGAGATATACCCATGTTAATATCGATCAGCTAATGAAGGTCTATGACGCCTCACATCCGAGGAGCAGAAAAAAATAAGGCTTGGCGACGTGATTATATTAGGAGAGAAGATAAACCTATGCCTAATTCTATCGTGCGCGGCACAACCGTAATCGTCGTACGGAAGGGCGATCAGGTAGTAATGGCTGGAGACGGGCAGGTCACGATGGGTGACACCATCGTAAAGCAGCAGGCCAAAAAGATCCGCAGGCTCTACCGTGACAAGATCCTTACCGGCTTTGCGGGCTCGACCGCCGATGCATTTACGCTGTTCGAGAGGCTGGAAGCCAAGCTCGAGCAGTTCAACGGCAATCTTAAGCGCGCAGCGGTTGAACTGGCGAAGGATTGGCGAATGGACCGGGCGCTGCGCAGGTTGGAAGCGCTGCTTCTTGCTGCCGACGCGAAGGATTCTTTCATCCTGAGTGGGACCGGAGATGTCATCGAACCGGACGACGGGTTTGCGGCGGTTGGCTCCGGAGCGCCCTATGCGCTTGCGGCCGCCCGTGCCCTGGACAGGCATACGGACCTTTCGGCGCGTCAAATCGCCGAGGAGGCCATGAATATCGCCGCGTCGATTTGCGTCTACACGAACAGGGAATTCACGATCGAGGAGCTGTGATTGATGCAACAAACCCTTACACCGGCTGAAATCGTAATCGAGCTGGACAAATATATAATAGGCCAGAAAGACGCCAAGCGCATGGTTGCCATAGCTCTGCGCAACAGGTGGAGAAGGCAGCAGGTGCCGGAGAACCTGCGCGATGAAATAGCGCCGAAGAACATTATAATGATCGGACCTACAGGCGTGGGTAAAACCGAGATTGCGCGCCGTCTGGCCCGTTTAGCCCAGTCGCCTTTCCTCAAGATTGAAGCCAGCAAGTTTACCGAGGTCGGCTACGTTGGCCGCGACGTGGAATCCATGGTCCGCGACCTGACCGAACTTGGAGTCAGCATGGTCCGCAACGAAGAGATGGAAGAGGTAAAAATAAAGGCTGAAGAAATTGCGGAGGAAAAACTGCTCGATATTTTGCTGCCTCCCAAGAAAACGTCCCCGGAAGTGCGGGAGCACCCTTTCCCGGTCGAGGCCAATGCGCTGGTCGTAGCGAAGGAGGAGGCCGAACAGGCCGATTCGACCAGGGAGAAGCTCAAGAAACTGCTCCGCAAAGGGGCGCTAGACGACCGCTACGTAGAGCTGGACGTGCCGGACCGCAACTTCCCGATGGTCGAAATCTTTGCAGGCGCCGGCATGGAGGAAATGGACTTCAACCTCAGAGAAATGCTTGGCGGCATGCTTCCCAGACGCACCAAGCGCAGGAAGGTCAAAATCCCCGAAGCGCGTGAGATCCTGATCGCCGAGGAATCCCAGCGCCTGATAGACATGGACCGCGTGATAAAGTCGGCAATCGAGCGTGTCGAACACTCAGGGATCATCTTTTTAGACGAAATAGACAAGATTGCCGGAAGGGAAAGTGGCGGCAGAGGCCCGGACGTATCGCGCGAGGGCGTTCAACGCGACCTGCTGCCAATAGTCGAAGGTTCAACCGTTACCACCAAGTACGGGATGGTGAAGACCGACCACATACTCTTTATTGCCTCGGGCGCCTTTCACATCTCAAAACCTTCCGATCTCATTCCGGAACTTCAGGGGCGCTTCCCCATCCGGGTGGAGCTTACCTCGCTTTCCAAGGATGATTTCGTGCGCATCCTCAAGGAGCCTGAAAACGCTCTGATAGCCCAGTACAAGGCCTTGCTCGAGACCGAGGAGGTCGAGCTCATTTTCGATCAGGAGGCGATCGACGAACTGGCGGAAATCGCATATCAGGTAAATTCGCGGACCGAGAACATCGGCGCCAGAAGGCTGCACACCGTTATGGAAAAGCTGCTCTCCGACGTTTCCTTCAACGCCCCGGACCTCAAGGGACAGAGCGTCCATATAGACCGCGATTACGTGCGCAATGTCCTGAGCGAAATCATAAAGGATGAGGATTTGAGCAGATATATTCTGTAGGGATTGAGAGATTAGTACAATAGTCGTCAGACGGACCTGGATTCGGGTCCCCAGATGATCTTGTGAAGCTGGAGGTTGAGCCGAACGGCAAGGTGGTCTTCGAGAATCCATTCGGCGAGAGATCGGGGAGCAAGTGAGCCGAATACCGGGGAAAAGTTGATCTTGCACCGGGCATCCGGCAGGGTTGACAGAAGGTCCCTTGCGAATTCGTAATCTTCACGGCTTCCGATGACGAATTTCAATTCGTCATGGACTCGCAGTTGCTTCAGATTGCGCAGATCATTTTGCCCGGCCATCCCGCTGGACGGACACTTTATATCCATGATCCTGATGCACCTCGGGTCCACCACGCCTATGTCCATGCTTCCGTTTGTTTCGAGCAAGACCGTATGGCCTGCATCCAGCAGCGCGCCGATAAGCGGCGGGGTCTCCGCCTGGATGAGGGGTTCGCCTCCGGTCACTTCCACCAGATCGCACCGCAGCCGCCGAACCCGCTCCACAATTTCCGGAATTTCCATAAACCGGCCCTGTTCGTACGCATAGCTCGTATCGCAGTAAGCGCACCTTAAATTGCATCCCGTGAGCCTTATAAAAACGCACGGCTGTCCGGACCAGGAGGACTCTCCCTGGATGCTGTGGAAGATTTCGTTTACCTCAAGGGCCATTTATTCTTCCCAGTAAAAAGCCCCGGCTCCGGGGGTCTCGCTCACCTTGACCCTGGAGATGTGAATTTTCCGGGTATTGAGCCTGCGGGACAATTCTTTGTAAAGGAATTTGGCAATGTTTTCAGAGGTCGGATTTTGCTCCGTGAAAACGGGCAGATCGTTTAAATTGCAATGGTCGAGCACAACCAGCACGTCTTTTACAGCCGCCTTGATGTCGCGAAAATCAATGCCTATTCCCAGCTCGTCCAGTTCGGTGCATCTGACGAAAACCTCGACCATCCAGTTGTGCCCGTGGACGCTTGCGCAGTCGCCGGCATATCCCCTCAGGCTGTGAGCCGCTGAAAAGTGGCTTTTTACGTAAACTTCAAAAACCCCCGCCATCGAATCTCCGATTTAAAGCTGCGCACGGCGTCGCTCTAGACATTATAATAATCTATCGCCTCAATATAGCCCGACTTTACCTAAATGAAAACTGTCATACAGAAGGCGGGTGGCGGAGGTCGGAGGGCGGGAGCAGAAGCCACTTAAGCTTTTTCCTCCAATGTGGATCAAGTGGCCGCACCATTGTTCGCAATGACGCACCGAATTCCCCAAGTTCCTGCGCAATAACAGGTTCTTCTCCAAGGAAGATTTGCAACCCTGCAACCAACGGTTCCAAAACAGAAGCACCGGGGTTTTTTTGAAGTGATGTGAGGACCTCCTCCGCATAGCCGGAGGCGGCCGCATTGATGAAGAAATCGGTCAATTGACCCACATGGCTTTGTGGGCTGGCCGTATGCGCTAAGGACCGCGATGCAATGTCTAAGGCATCTTTCCATTGCCCGGTACTACCCAGACCATCCATAAGCCGCCCAAGTTGAGCCCACGCCCAATTGTTACGGGGGTCTAGTTCGATGGCTTTCCGATAGGCACCTTCGGCTTCGACGAACCGCTCCAACTTCTCATGCAGGAGCAGCCCAAGTTGGACCCACGGCCAATAGTATTTGGGCTCTAGCTCAATGGCTTTCCGGTAAGCAGCCTCGGCTTCCTCGTAACGCCCTAACTTTTGATGGAGGAGACGCCCAAGATTAGACCACGCCCAATTGTAACTGGGGCCTAGTTCGATGGCTTTCCGGTAAGCAGCCTCGGCTTCCTCGAACCGTGCCAACTTATCATGCAGGAGCTGCCCAAGCTGGACCCAAGCCCAAGTGTAATTGGGTTCCAGTTCGATGGTTTTCCGGTAAGCAGCCTCGGCTTCCTCGAACCGCTCCAACTCCT
>JBELAB010000332.1:0-3990 GCA_049509275.1 Syntrophobacteraceae bacterium
GAGGCAAGTTGTGTTGTTTTCGGCATGCCCGCCGAGGCTATCCAGCTTGGTGCGGCAACCTATGTGCTCTCGCCGGACGCAATAGCCGCAGCTTTGGCTCAAATTTCCAAACGGTGAGCAGTGATCACTGCATTTGGAGTTAATCAATGTATTCTAAAGACAACATCACGGTGGACGGGCCTGAGATACTCATCGTAGAGGACAGCCCCACCCAGGCCATGGAATTGGAGTTTATCCTGAAGCAAAACGGCTACCGCACCTCGGTTGCCGAAAACGGCAGGGAGGCCATGGCTTGGCTGGGCCGGAAAACACCCGCCATGGTCATCAGCGACATCGTAATGCCGGAACTCGATGGTTACGAGCTCTGCCGGGCCATACGGGAAAATGAAAAACTCAGGGGCATTCCGGTCATTCTTCTTAGCTTCCTCTCAGATTCGAGTGACATCCTCAATGGACTTGAGAGCGGCGCAAGCAATTTCATAGTTAAGCCTTACAATGCGGATCACCTCATACAGTACATACGCAAAGAGCTTTCCAGAGAATCCTGCGCAGAGGCCGAACGGCTTCAAACGCCCGTTACGATCGAATATGCCGGGAAAGAGTACTTGATCGCTTCCAATCCCCGGCAGATCCTCGAAATCCTGCTTGCGACCTACGGGACCGCAATCCGCAATAACGAAGAACTAATCAAAGCAGAGACCGAGCTTCAGATGTTGAACGAAGACCTCGAGAACAAAGTCAGAGAGAGGACGGCAGCGCTTACAGCGCAAATAGCGGAGAGACGTCGAGTGGAGGAGGAACTTCGCAAAAAGAGCGAAAAGCTGACAGCCTATTCCGCTAAGCTGGAGCAAAGCAACAGGGACCTACAGGACTTCGCCTTTATTGCTTCTCACGACTTGCAGGAACCAGTTCGAAAAATCCAGACATTCGTCGATCGTATAAAGGCTCAGTATGATGAATCGTTGGATGAGAGGGGACGTGATTATCTGGATAGAGTCCGCCGGTCCGCCCGTAGAATGCAGGATCTGATACTGTCTCTGCTTAAATATTCGCGGCTTGCTTCAAGTTCTGAATGTTTTTTTCTCCAGGTAGATTTGACACAATCGGTGGAAGAAGCCTTGGCGGACTTAAAGGTGCTTCGTGAAGATTCGGGAGCACAGATCGAGGTTGGAACTCTTCCCACGGTTGAGGCCGATCCCGTTCAGATGCGGCAGCTCTTTCAGAACCTTTTGGGAAATGCCCTGAAGTACAGGGGAGAGAAAACACCCGTTATCAGGATCTACGCTGGACCCGGCGAGTGTGAGGGGTTCCATGAAATCCGGGTGGAGGATAATGGAATAGGTTTTGACCAATGTTACCTCCACAAAATCTTCAAACCCTTCCAGAGGCTCCATACGAAGAACTCGCCTTACGAAGGCACCGGCATGGGCCTCGCTATCTGCAGAAGAATAGTCGAGCGCCACGGGGGGAGCATTACGGCACGGAGCAAAATTAAGAGTGGAGCAGTATTCGTGGTGAGGCTGCCGGAGAAACAGTCATGACCGGACATCGCGACTTGGGAGGTCATCAGGGACCGGCAGTCTTGACGGCCGGCGATGATGAAAGTGATTGAATGAAGATGGATTACCGTGCGTGGGACAAATTAAATGGAATCGATATCAAGCGGCTTTGTTCAAGCCTTTCGACTTTTGGTAACTCTTGACCCCGAGGTCCTGGAAATTTCGTCCAGGACGCTTCAGGTTTCGGGGATAGCAACTTTCATCAGCGTTCTCATAGGCTTTCCCGTGGGCACAGCGCTTGCGCTTACCCGATTCTTCGGCCGAGGACTGCTGGTAAGCGTCGTAAACTTCGGGATGGGACTTCCGCCCGTGGTCGTAGGATTTGTCACCTGGCTGCTCCTGATGCGTTACGGCCCCCTGGGAGCTTTAGGCCTTTTGTACTCGCCGGCAGCCATGATCATTGCACAGGCGGTAATCGCGTCTCCAGTTGTGACCGGATTCACCCTGGCTGCCGTGCAGTCCATAGATCCGAAGCTGCGCCTCCAGATACTGTCTCTTGGAACGACCCGCCTGCAATATCTTTTGCTGCTGCTCTGGGAGTCCAGGCCCGGCATCGTGGCTGCAATCATTGCAGGATTTGGACGCGTCCTGGGCGAGGTGGGCGCATCGATGATGGTGGGCGGCAATATTCGCGGATATACCAGAGTGCTTACCACCGCGACCGTGCTCGAAGTCTCAAAGGGTGAATTCAAACTGGCGGCCGGATTGAGCATCATCCTGCTATTGCTCTCCTTTTTTATAATGTCTGCGTTAAGTTACCTGCAGCAGCGCGGAACCCGGCACTGAACGGCGGCCAACTCCAAATCAGGACAAGAAGATGAAGCAGTACGTAATTGATCAGTTGAGGGAACCCGACTACGAGAAGATCCTTGAATTTCTGAAGAAAAATGCTGATGCATCGGAATTTGGAGACATTTTCTGGGTTATGCTTCCTGTAGAACTCTACTCGGATATACAAAAGGAGCACAAGCAATGCCATCCCTTCTGCTTTGCCGTAAACTTGTCGTTTAACCAGGCGGATTTCGAGCTGCTGACCCGCAGCCGCCGGATTCTGCGGTGCACTTGCATTAGCTACGCAAACGGAAAGCAGAGGGATTATATCATGGACTATGCCGACCGGATGATCGAGGAGCTCGATATCAAGATTTAGGCCTTCACTGTTGATTCATTGGCGCTTTCAGATTTCTGATATTTTGCGCGTAATCACCTTTGAAAACCGCCGAGCCGGCGACGAAGACATCGACGCCCGCTTCCGCAAGTTCCCCGGCAATTTGAGGGGTTACTCCTCCGTCAACCTGGAGCAGTGTGGAAAGCCCCGCATCATCTATCATACTGCGGCATTGCCGGATTTTGGGAAGCACGTTCGCGATGAACGTCTGTCCGCCGAACCCGGGATTGACAGTCATAAGCAAAACCATATCGACATCCGGCAGAACCAGATCTATCATGCAGAGCGGTGTCGCCGGATTAAGCGCAACGGCAGCCTTTACCCCAAGCTCCTTTATTCTCTGGATCACCCTGTGAAGATGAACACAGGCTTCGGCATGGACTCCCAGCCAGTTGGCCCCCGCTTTGACGAAATCTTCCAGATAGCGGCCAGGTTTCTCTATCATCAGGTGAACGTCCAAAGGGAGGCGTGTCACCTGGCTCAGCGCTTTTACCATATTGGGCCCGATAGTTATGTTGGGCACGAAGTGGCCATCCATGACATCGACATGTATCCAGTCGGCCCCTGCGGCTTCGACAGCTTTGACCTCTTCTGCAAGCCTGCCGAAGTTGGCAGACAGAATGGATGCGGATAGTAGTTTTTTCATTGTTTCCCTTCAGTTTTGGTTCGTAATGGACGGTGCTGATTCACGGGACAGACTGCATCACACTTTTGAGTACCTCCTCCAGAGCGGCAAGTCCCATCGGCGCCTCACCGCTCAAATGGACCCTCAAGACTCTGCGCCGGTGTTTGCGCAGTGCTTCGAAATCGCCCAGGGCCTGGGCGCGCATCAACATTCCGAAGGTATACGGCTGACCGGGAATCCCGGTGTCCTCAGCAATGTCCGAGGTAAGCATGAGAAAAAACCCCTTGTTCGTTCCCCCTTTGTGAAGCTGGCCGGTCGAGTGCAGGTAACGCGGACCGTAGCCTGCTGTCGTGGCGATTCGCATCTTGTCCCTCACAAGTATACGAATCCGCCGCAGTCCTCTCTCGTTAGTTTCATTTTCGGTCATATAGGCAAGAATGCCCAGGTAAGCATCCCTGGCAACCCCCTCGAAAAACAAGGCCAACGCCTGCCGGACACTGGAAGCTCCACCGGCCAGGTAAAGCCGCAGCGGACCGTGCGACATTTCCATCCCGGCCTCGGGCACCATGCCCTCCCTGCTGACCTCATCGAGAATTTTAGCAGTAAATTCCTTGGATTCCTGCACGTTTGGTTGATCG
>JBELAB010000333.1:0-3972 GCA_049509275.1 Syntrophobacteraceae bacterium
ACCGCCCTCATTCAGCACCCGATATCCCGCATTCTTGTGAGGGACTGCCCACGCTACAGGAGGCTAAGCACTGCAAGCAGATGGGCGGCCTCGCTCAAGGGCGCATTCAGGTTGGCCCTGTGGTTGGCAAAAAATCCACTGAAACCGCAGTCCAAGACTATCCAGGGGTCTATCTTCTCGGCTATAAGCAGCTCGTGGAGCACCTCATCCATTATGTCAGCCGCATGCATGGTGGCCAACTGGTTCTTGAATCCCACCCGGCAGACTTTTAGGATTTCATAATACACATGGGCCACACCCTTTGCATAATAGAAGTAACCGCCCGACTTGCACCATCCAACCGGCATGACCAGCGTTCTGTTCACATTTCCGATCTGGTCCTTATAACTCGAAAGCAACGACACCAGTGTGTCGCGGCGATAGTAGAAACTCCGTTGGCCCTTTTCAAGTTTGGTTTTAAATTTTTTCAGGTGCTCAATCGCTTGGCTGTATGAACTTTCAGCGGATGGGAACCACCATGAAGTGGCGCTGATCATTAACTCATTGACCGCCTGCTCCAGGTCCGGATCGTATGTATCGGCCTCGCCCAGCCTTGTAAGGCTGTCTTTGAGTCGAAGCGTGGTAAACCGGACGGCTTCGAGTACCCCTAACTGGTAGTTGTTTATATTATCAGTAAGCCGGCAGATCATGATGCCGTTAGGCCTCCAGCCCAGCATTCTGCCGTGAAGCTCGTAATCCAACAATTCTATTAAGGTATCAACAAAAGTTACACCAGGAATCGAGGAAATCTCGGGAAGTTCAACGTGATCTTCCCCATGCGCCTCATGAGCCTCGCCACGCGCTGCCGCCCCATGTTCAGGCGCGACCGGCGGCGCCGCTTCCGGTGCGTGCGCTTTGGGCAGCCCCGCCTCCGCAGGCGGCTGGACCGGCCCGGCCGGCAGGAGCTCCTTTTCGTGAACGGGGACTTTTTCCTGGGCCGCAGGCTGTTCGTCCTGATTCGCCTGCTCGGAAGATGCTGTCTCTGCAGGTCCCAGTGTGAGTTTTTGGAGCGCTAACCCTGCTGTTGACAACCCGAAGATGAGCAGCAAGGCGATCACAAGCGAGCAAAAGAAAGCAGGAAGCCGCTTTACAGCGCGTATGCAACAGCGTCGGGTCCTTTCGTCTATAACTCCCATCGGGCAGCCTCCCTTATTCATTCGGATCAACCATGTCTCAGAATTCCATATATGTAGCGCAAGCGTCGGCTGATTCCCACGCGGATACACTGAGCAGCCGCCTGTTCCCGGTATTCAGCTTTGCAGAGAGCTTTTCAAATAGAAAACGGGCAACGTTCTCGGAAGAAGGATTGTTTTGAGAAAAGAAGGGCAGTTCGTTCAGATATTTATGATCCACTTCTTCCAGAGCCTCTCTGGTCGCCGCTTTCACTTCCCCGAAATCAACAAGTATGCCGTTGCTCTCCAGAGATTCCCCCCGCAGAACTACTTCAACCTTCCAGTTATGCCCGTGGAGGTTTTCACACTTCCCGCGAAAGTCCTTCAGAAGATGCGCCGCAGCAAAACTGCTGATTACTTTTACCTCAAAGAGTCTTTGGTTCAAAATCCGATCTCCTTCGCCGCTCTCGGCCATCCCGGATCTATGGATTCACCGAAAAGGACATGCCGCCGGACGAGTTAAATTGCCCAAAAAGCTCTTCTCATCAATGACTTAAATACATTTACCCGAAGGGTTGATTTTTGTCAAATTCAATCGGGGAACCTTGCGCGGTCCCCGGCATCCGCAAGCCTCATACTGTGCTAGAGGCTCGTGCTGTGATGGGAGCAAACAGACACGAGGGCCTCTGCATATCTGGGCGCAACACCCTAAATGATGGGAATCCTATTGACTCAATTGCCAATTTCATTTAGACATTAGGGGTTATCGGGCGGTGTAGCTCAGGTGGTAGAGCATACGGCTCATATCCGTAGCGTCCGGGGTTCGAAACCCTGCACCGCCAAACTCTTGACATACCCGGGAGATAGCTCCCTGGCCGCCAGACATGTTGACCCCACAGTAACACTTTAAGGTAAAGCCTGTGGGGTCAACACCACCGCTTAACGGACCTTGCAAATTTGTACGCGCAGTATGTAACCCTTTCAGGGTAAAATCGGTTTGTGCGCATCTATACCCGGGGTGGCATCCCGCGAGGCGCGGAACACCACCCCGAGCTGACTTATTAAGCCACTTCGGGGCATTTCTGCCGGGGTCGCAATTTAAATACAGTTATGATTACAACTTGGTATTAGGCAGAGAATCTTGTTAAAAAAACAAGCAACCGCAGGATAGTAGTACCAGAGCACGAAGACGAAACTGTCTGCTTTAAAGTCAGGCGGCCGTGGGGCGCCATCGGTGCTTTGTCCCCAAACTAACGTCAGGGGCAGGCCCGGCAGAACCTTCGTGCCTCGCGGAGCGAGCAGATCCTGGTGCATAGAATTGGGAGTGGCCGATATAATACCATTGGCCACTCCTTCATTTTCCGCGCCGGTAATTAAAAATCCGAGACTCCCATATCATCAAAAGGAATGACCTGCTCCAGGCCCGAATTGCGTTTCCTGAGAAGGACCGAGCCCTTGCCATTGCCTGCCTTGAGATGGCCATTTGCTTTCTTTTCGTATGCTGCAATCATCTTCGGCTTTCTTGCAGCCTTCTTCAATGCGGGCTTTTTCCGTAATGCTGTGGCGCCTCCGATGGTTGAATGGCCATCGGCGCCTCCGACCATGGTTACAAGTTCGGCCACAAAAATCTTCATCTGTTCCGCCTGGGCGTTCATCTCTTCGGAGGCGGAAGAAGATTCCTCGGCATTCGCAGAATTGCGCTGAACAACATTCTCCATTTCACTGACTGCTTTGGAGATTTGTCCAATCCCCTGGGCCTGTTCAGAGGATGCCGCTGAGATCTCTCCTATTAATTCTCCCATCTTGGCGGCGCTGGTTTGCACCTCGGAGAATTCGACGTTGGTCTTTTGGACAACTTCAGAGCCTTCCTTTATTTTCCTGACTGTTCCTTCAATCAGATTGGCGGTATTTTTTGCCGCCTCGGCAGCTCTCATAGCCAAATTTCTCACCTCATCAGCAACAACTGCAAATCCCGCTCCTGCCTCACCGGCCCTGGCGGCTTCAACTGCTGCATTGAGCGCCAGCAGGTTCGTTTGAAAGGCAATTTCGTCAATGGTCTTGATGATCTTTGAAGTCTCTTCACTAGCTTTTGAAATCTCCTCCATGGAAGCGGTAAGGTGCACCATTGAGGCATTGGCCTGACCGACAATCTGCTTCGCCTTCTTCATCAGATCGTTGGCCTGATGAGCGTTTGCGGCATTCTGCTTTGTCATGGAAGACATTTCTTCCAAAGAAGACGAGGTTTCCTCAATGGATGCGGCCTGCTCAGATGCTCCTTCGGCAAGTTCCTGGCCGGCGGATGCAACCTGGGCGGATGCAGCACTAACCTGCTCAGCGCCTTTGGTCAAGCCATCAACGACACGGCCAATGGGTCCGGTGATGCTTCGAGTGATGAGAAAGGCCATCAGTATCCCCAGTACGGATGCTGCGGCACCCAGGAAGAGCAAAAGTGTTTTGCCGCCCGAAGCGGCCTCTGCAGATTCTTTACCTGCCTTAAGGGTCTGTTCTTCTTGATGACGTGCGTAAGATTCCAGTAGTTGCAGCATCTTGCTTTGAGGCGCGAGAATTTCATTAATAATAATATCGGCCGCCTCTTGATGCTTGTTGCCGGCGCCCAGGGCAGCGGCTTTATCCGACAGTTTCATTACAGTGACCAGAGTTTCCTTTATCCCTGCAACCAACTCCTTGCCTTTGTTCGTGATCAGTGTTCTTTCAAGTTTGTTGAGGGTAGCCGTCACCTCGGTCTTAGCCTTGTCGAAATCCCCTTTCTCTTTCTGCCTGACACCATCATCGGAAGTGAGGGCAATGTTTCGTACCGACC
>JBELAB010000334.1:0-4675 GCA_049509275.1 Syntrophobacteraceae bacterium
GGGACCATCTCCCCGGCCATCCTGTCGGCCAGCTTCTTTCTGATGGAATGGTGATCCCAGGGGCTCCGGCCGATAAACTGCTGCATTGCCTGGACGTTACCACCGGGCAACCATACAGCCATGGGTTCGATGGACTGTCGTTCGCTATTCAGGAGCAATCCGCGAACTCGGGAATTATTCCAAATCTCCTGAAAAGCTGGTAAGATTTTGTTTCGGAAGTATTCTTCTCTATGTTACCAGATTTCAGAACAAAGGGAGGTAATGCAAATGGAAGAGAAAAAACCCGCTGCTGATCCGAAAGCAATGCTTGTCTCGATCATAGGAATCTTTCAGGCGGTTATCATTGCCCCGGCGTCGTTTTACCGGCAAATGCCAACTTCGGGAGGCTATGCCGATCCCCTTATTTTCGCGGTTGTCATGGGTGTTGCCGCCGGCATCGTCAGGACCGTCGTTAGCTTGCTGGGGTTTTCTTTTGCCAAATTCTTCATGCTGTTTTTGGCCGGGGTGATAATAACCCCGATATTTACAGCGCTTTTCACCTTTGTGGCAGCGGCTATTCTCTTTGTAATCTGGCAGCTTATGGGGTCGCGGCAATCCTATGAGGTCTCCTTCAGGTGTGCGGCCTATGCGCTTGCGATCTCCCCTATTACCGCCGTGTTCAATTTCATTCCATATCTGGGAATTGTAGCCGGCCTGGCCTGGATGGCTTACATTCTCGTGTGTGCTTCGGTTGAAGTTCACGGGACGGAGCCGAAGATTGCCTGGATCGTCTTTGGCGCTATCTGCGCCATTCTTGCGCTCGGCTCCCGGTTGGCAAATTTTTGAAGGGCGTGCAGCAGGGTATGGATAAGTAGGGGTCCTTAATGGACAGAGCCGGGTAGAGGGCGGAAAATGGCCGAAACGAAATTGATCTACCGATGCCAGCAGTGCGGCTACATAAGCCCGAAATGGATGGGCAAATGTCCCGAATGCCAGATTTGGCACAGCTTCTCCGAGGAAGTGGCGCCCGGGGGGGCCAGGAAACTGGCCTCGAAACTCTCAAAAACTCTTTCGGCCCATCCGGTCAGCCTCGATGAAATCCAGTCCGACGGCGAAGTGCGCTTGCATACCGGCATCGGCGAATGGGACCGGGTTCTGGGGGGCGGTCTGACAAAGGGATCTGTGGTTTTGCTCGCAGGCGACCCTGGCATCGGAAAATCCACCCTTCTTCTCCAGGCGCTTTCCATGATGACCAGACAGGGCCCTGTTCTCTACGTTTCAGGCGAAGAGAGCCCTCAACAGTTGAAGTCCCGCGCTCAGAGGCTGGGACTGTGCTCCCGCGACTTGTTCATCTTTTCGGAAACCTCGCTGGAAGCCGTACTTGACGAAATCGAGAAGAACCCTCCGATGGTCGTAGCGGTGGACTCCATCCAGACTATGTACACCAGGCTCCTCGATGTGGCCCCGGGGTCCATAAGCCAGGTGCGGGAATGCGCATCGAGGCTCATGAGGACGGGCAAAGAAAGCAGGATAAGCATTTTCGTAATCGGCCACGTTACAAAGGAGGGCGCCATAGCGGGTCCGCGCGCCCTGGAGCACCTGGTGGACACCGTTTTATACCTTGAGGGGGATAGGACACACACCTTCCGGCTGCTTCGGGCGGTCAAGAACCGTTACGGCTCGACAAACGAAGTCGGGGTTTTCGAGATGAAGGAAAGCGGCCTCGAGCAAGTCCCCAATCCCTCCCAGTTGCTTCTGGCCGAGCGCCCAAAGGGGGTTTCCGGCTCCGTTGTGGCCTGCTCCGTGGAGGGGACTCGTCCTATCCTGGTCGAACTTCAGGCCCTGGTCAGTTCGACCGGCTGGATGCAGCCGCGCCGCACCAGCATGGGAGTTGACACAAATCGGCTCTCGCTTTTGCTTGCAGTGCTCGAAAAAAAGCTCGGATTCAACTTTGCACAGCAGGACGTGTTCATAAATGTGGCTGGAGGAGTGCGGCTCATAGAGCCCGCAGCGGACCTGGCGATGACCACCGCACTGATGAGCAGCTATCTGGACAGGCCGCTTCCGCAGGACCTTGTGGTGTGGGGCGAAGTAGGGCTCGCCGGTGAGGTAAGGGGAGTCGGGCACAGCGCGCTCCGGGTGGGGGAGGCATCCAAGCTGGGGTTTAACGCCTGCCTTATGCCCAGGAGCAATTTCGAGAGGCTTTCGCAGGAAATGGATGCCCGCCACATAGGCGTCCGTTCCCTTCAGGAGGTCATGCAGATAGTTTTTGAGGAAAAAACGGGACTGCCCCGGAGCAGCGCTCAGTGATAAAGACCTGCACATTCTGCCGGATAATTTCGGGCGAACTGCCCGCCTCGGTCGTGCTGGAAGATGAATTCTGCGTGGCTTTCCTGGACACCCGCCCACTCTTTCAGGGTCATTGTCTGCTCGCCCCCAGGGCCCATTACGAAACACTGATGGACCTGCCGGACTCCCTCATCCGGCCGCTTTTTTCGGACGCAAAGCTTCTGTGCCGCGCGGTCGAGGAAAGCATGGGCGCGGAGGGAACTTTTGCGGCGATCAATAACAAAATCAGCCAGAGTGTTCCCCACCTTCATGTGCACGTGGTCCCAAGAAGAAGGAAAGACGGTCTGAAAGGTTTTTTCTGGCCGAGGTACCGGTACGCAGACGAAGGGCAAATGCGGGAGGTTGCCGAACGGATCGGGGCCGCCGCGCGACTGATCAGGTCCGCGACAGAGTAACCGTAGGCCATCCTTGCCGCTCTATTACGCTATCTACCTGGAACTCGGGTCGAGCGAATTTTTTGACCGATTCAAGCCCTCTTTCCAAAAATCCGGCCAGTACGACCCGCCGGGCATTCCTCCACTCCCCGGCTGCAAGGGTTTTCTCCATAATGGGCCATTCCAGGTTCATGACGAAAAGGTCCGGGCGTATACTCAGACACCCCAGCCGGTCAGCCTCCACCAAGGCGATCCGATCCGCAACTCCGTTTGCCCGCGCGTTTTTCCAGGCGGTCTTCAGCGCCAGGGGATTACGGTCTATTGCCAGGACGAATTTTGCCCCCGCCAGGGCGCATGCGATAGCAAGGACCCCGGTCCCGGCGCCAAAATCCAGCGCCGTACGGATTCCATCGGACCCGAAAATTTCAGATATCGCAAGCAGGCACCCTTGCGTGGTGGGATGAAGGCCCGAACCGAAAACAACTCCGGGATCGATGAGAATTGCTATCCTGTCCGGCTTATCCGCCGCCGGGCCATCCGACAGCCGGATGTTGAAAGATCCAAGGCTGATCTGAGGGAGGCAAATGTCCTGCCATTTGTCATAGGGCAAATCGTATCGAGAGGTTAGCCGCCAGTCGGGACGAGATTTCAACCACTCCGCAATGGGTTCGGCAGACTCTTTTCTGTAAAAAAGATAATAAAAAGGCGGCTCCGGCCAAATCCCCTCGAGGCCTTCAGCGGGGAGATCGCGGGGCCGGCCGCTTCCCTTAAGCTCATATACCCGCAGCATCGCCCCTCACCTTATCCAACCGCTCTATGCCGGCCCAAAAGACAAAATCATCCCGGACGGGAGGATTTTGCCTGAGGTCAACTCTATAAACCGAACCGTTATTGATTGGACCTTCTCCCTTTGGAAGTCGAACCGCTCTTATCAGGTGGCTTTTCGGTCTGTATCGGAACGGTCTCTTTCTCGTCAAGGGCCGATTTGTCTCCAACGTCCTGAAGAATCAATTCAGGATTGCGTGTAGCCGCCTTCTCGGCCTCCACCGAGGCCGCCTGCGGCTTTCCCTCCGGTTTGCCGAAAACCTTTTCATTTATCTGTTCGGCAAACAGGTTTACCTGGGGCAGGACTTCGTCGAGTGTCTTCATTTGAGCATAGAAGGAGACAGGCTCCGTTTTGCCCGACACCTGCGCCATTTTTGCCTCTATACTTACCGACTGGCCCGTGCTGGTTATGCTTCCATAGAGAACATAATCCGCCTTGAGGCCGGCGCCGATTCCCAAGGCCTGGCTCTGCGATATTTCCTTTGCTCCCTTGAGTGCCACGTCTATTTGCGATTTTCCCACGACCTGCACCTTTCCCTGCGACGAAAGCCGGGAACAGAGCATGTCGCGGATTCCGCCCTGAAGGTAGTTAAGATTTGCCGGGGCGTTCATGGTAAAAGGCAAAATCGCCACCCTGGCCGTTGCGGTGTCGCCCGCAGGGCTTTGAGCAGCCATACAGGGCACCATAAGTCCTGAAAACAGAAGCAAAAACAACGCAAATAAAATCAATGCCCTGCTATAAGACATGCCATTCTCCTTCGGGATGGAAAATCTATATTCAGTTGAATAAACACCCGCTGATTGCAGATTTTGGCGACTCATGCAGCGATATTGCCCGCCTTTGCCTCAAAAAACTCATGATTTCAGCCGTTTTCGGGAACTTGGGCACAGAGCAGCCCTTTTCCCCGGTACCGTACAATAAATCAGGCTGGGCACCCTTATCAAGTCTTTTTATTGTCGTTCGGGATGAAGTGAAAACGGATTGTTGCTTGCTCCGCCTCCTGCGCCGGCGAACCTGACGGCCGGCGACGTGTTATGAGGACCGTGCCCAGGTTGGGTTCAAAAAAGTATCGAGTGATACCTGGCGGAGCCTAGTGATCTATGCGGCGCTTTGGCGGGGGCTGTGCCGCCGCCGAAGGTTTGAGTGG
>JBELAB010000335.1:0-3945 GCA_049509275.1 Syntrophobacteraceae bacterium
CGAACAATGCGACAAATAGTACAAGCTTGGCCTCTTGTCAAGAAAAAATGCACAAAACTCCCCCCTATTCCCAAATATTTTTCACCTGCCCGGTCCAGTCAATTGCTTGAATATTCTTGTTTTTCTGGCTAACCATGCCAATTTCCTACCAAAATGGTAAACAATTTCTATTTACCACCTGTCCTGCCTTATTAAAGGAAGGAAATTTTTTTCAAATTCCTGCCTTTTTGGGAGCCAGGTGTCAGAAGGCGCCACGCGTTGTGAAGACATTTAAAGGGAAATTACAGCTTTGGAAAAGGGGGAATGATCAGGCGAGGGCGGATACCTCGGCGGAAAGATAGCCGGATTCAAAGTCAAGCGGCTTAGATTTGGCGTAACCTTTGCCATCCATCAGCTCAGTCAAAAAACGGCTATGGAGTGCATGTCCGGCTTTGCGGATCGCGAAACTTCCCAGCACAGGCAGCCCTGTAAGGGCTAAATCGCCTATGAAGTCAAGAATTTTGTGACGGACGCATTCATCAGCGTAGCGAAAGCCATCTACGTTGAGCAGTTCATGGTCGTCGAAGACTACGGAGTTGGAAAGAGAGCCTCCCTGGATCAAGCCCATTTTCTGAAGCTTCCGAACATCTTTAAGAAACCCAAACGTTCGCGCCTTGGCTATTTCCCTGCCGAAACTACCATTTTTCAGGGCCCACGAGTACTGCTGTTTCCCCACACAAGGGTGCGGATAATCGATCTCGTAGCGAATCTGGAACTCGTCACACGGAGTTGCCATTATAAACGAATCGCCTTTTGCCACGGTCAAGGGCTTCTGGATTGTCAGGTAATTCCTGGCCGCGTCCTGTTCCACGATAGAGGCTTTTCGAATCAGCTTCACATAGGGCGCAGCGCTTCCGTCGAAAATCGGCGGCTCGGGACCGCTGAGCTCTACCAGTAAATTGTCCACGTGGCATCCGTACAGCGCAGCCATGAGATGTTCGATGGTGGAGACGGCCAGGCCTTCGGAGCCAATCGTGGTTGCCTGGCATGTATTGACAACGTTGCTGTAATGCGCCCTGATGGATGGACAACCTGGAATGTCCGTGCGGAAGAATCTGATGCCGTGATCTATCGGAGCGGGCTTTAACACCAAGGCCACTTTCAGGCCGCAGTGCAGCGCCACCCCGCTACACCAAACGGATTGGCCAATAGTGTGCTGTTTTGAATAAGTCACGCCCCTTTAATCCTCCCGCCGCCTCTCAAGCATCTTTCGTGCCAAACTATATATTGGCTATCTGGTACCCGGAAAAGTATCTGGGGGGCACTTTTACACGGACCGGCCGAAAATAACAAGTCTTGAATACAGATTTTATGTGTGGCAAAATTGATACATGTCGGCACATGGTGTATTTTTCTTGCCACACTTTAGTGCGAACACCCCTATGCGGCGTTGAGAGAGATTGATGAGTTTCCTTAACTGCTTGATTATTTCTTTGGAATATTTGATACTTACAAAGTGGGCGCCTGCCAGGCCCTTTCATTGCTCCGCAACGATAAACAGCGGCTTTATAACATTTTTGATCCATGTGGAGTTTGCATGAAAATAGATCAGTTCCCTTCGGATATGCAGCCTCACGTTATTCCGGAAATCCACGGCGAATACCTTTACCGCTGCCTTGGGTGCGGGAGCTGTTTCGGCATCGACGAACTTCTCTACACCTGCCCGGGATGCGATTCGGTTCTTCTTATAGAAGACAGGCAGTGGGATAGGCTCAAAAAGGTCCCGGGTGTGAAATGGCGCAGGATTTTCGATTACAGAAAGATGTTGAACATTCCTGCGCTCAGCGGAATATACCTCTTCCACGAACTGATCGGGTCGATAATCCCTCTGGACGACATCGTTTTTTTAGGTGAGGGGCATACGCCTGTCATCTCAGCCAATGAAGCCATGAGCGACTGGGCAGGGATCAGGTTTTGCTTCAAAAACGACGGCCAAAACCCGAGTGCTTCCTTCAAAGACCGCGGGATGGCCAGCGCCTTCAGCTATCTGAATTATCTCATAAACAAGCGGGGCGTCCGCGAAGTCCTGGCAATCTGCGCCTCAACCGGGGACACCTCGGCCTCGGCGGCCCTTTACGCATCGTATCTGTCCCGAGATGTAAAATCGGCTGTTCTTCTGCCCAAGGGGAAGGTGACGCCGCAGCAGCTCGGGCAGCCACTTGGGAGCGGCGCAAGAGTCATAGAAATTCCAGGCGTCTTTGACGACTGCATGAAAGTTGTCGAATACCTCTCGGAGAACTTCTCCGTCGCGCTCATGAATTCCAAAAACGCATGGCGCATCCTCGGACAGGAATCCTACAGCTATGAGATCGCCCAGGCATTCGATTACGAGGTGGGCGGGCTGGCAATCGTGGTGCCGATCGGAAACGCCGGTAACATAACGGCGGTCATGGCTGGTTTTCTCAAGATGTACGACCTGAATATCATCAACTCTTTACCCGCTGTAATAGGGGTTCAGTCGGAGCACGCGAACCCGGTTTACCTCTATTATCTCGAAGCCGAAGAGGCCAAGAGGCAGTTTCGCCCCGTTACCGTGCGGCCAAGCACCGCCCAGGCGGCCATGATCGGCAATCCGGTTTCCATGCCGCGTGTTATAAAACTGGTCGAGCAGTACCGCAAGATCGCCGGTGAAGGGTCGGTTCGAATCGTTCAGATATCCGAGCAGGAGATCATGGATTCGATGCTGTTTGCAAACCGCAACGGCCATGTCGCCTGCACACAGGGCGGGGAATGCCTTGCGGGCATTCGAAAGGCGGTGGCTGAAAATAAGGTCGATAAGGACCGCACGGCCATTCTCGACTCCACTGCACATGCGCTCAAGTTTGCTGTGTTTCAGGACAAATACTTTCGGGACACCTTCGAACCTGAATTCGAGGTGACCCCAAAACCAGAGCTGCAAAACGCCCCGCTTTCACTCAGTCTGCCCGATTCAGTTCCCAATCCGGCCAGGGGGAACCTCAGCCCGGAGCAATTTAAGGAATTCGTGGAATATACTTCATCGATCATAGCCGGAATCCTTGACCTTAAACAACTTAAGCGGAAAAGCGGAAAAGATGAATAAAACAACTAGTATACTTGCCTATCGGGATATTTTGCCCCGAATTGCCCAAGACGTTTTCATAGCCCGGGGCGCCCGCGTTATAGGAGACGTCGTCATCGGGGAGCGCAGCAGCATCTGGTTCAACGCCGTGGTTCGCGGTGACGTTCACAGCATACGGATAGGGTCGTGCACGAACATTCAGGACAACAGCGTTCTTCATCCAACCGGGCATCTGTTTCCCTTGAACATCGGGGACCGCGTGTTAATCGGCCACAGCGCAGTCATTCACGGCTGTACGATCGAAGACGATTGCTTCATTGGAATCGGATCGATAGTACTGGATGGCTGCAAGATCGGCAAAGGCTCGGTTATCGCAGCGGGATCCCTGCTTGCGCCCGGCTTGGTTGTCCCGCCCGGCTCGCTCGTAATGGGCTCGCCCGCCCGGGTAAAAAGGAAAACCGGCGATAATGAACGGGCGATGATCGAGCATGGCTGGGTCCATTATGCGGAGATCGCCGCCGAATACCTCAGGGCGGAAACGGCGAGCCGCCGCTGCCAACTTGCGCTTGCAAAATCGCCGCGCGCGGAAGACGGCGAGGCCGACTGAGGCAAGGGGGCTTCCGGGATAATCCCCGTTTATGCGTCACACCCTGACCACCAGCCACGGCCCACGCATTCATCAGGCGGTGAGCTTGCCCTGAGCGAAGCGAAGGGAGTCCGAGCCCGGGGGGCCGGGGTCCAGTGCGTTTAACCAACTGAAAATACGCTGGATTCCGGCCCCCGGACTAGACACTTCCGGGGCAGGCTCCGCCGGAATGACGGACTGAAGGTCCTTACCTATAGTAACTTAGTTGACAATGCACTAG
>JBELAB010000336.1:0-3937 GCA_049509275.1 Syntrophobacteraceae bacterium
TTTAATCAGCGAATGGATGATGAACATCGAGATCAGGCCCTTACGGGCGTCAAAATAAGTTTGGGCAGGTTGGCCCTTTTTTTCCTCCGTCTTGGGACAACGGCTTTTGGTGGACCTGCGGCCCACATTGCCATGATGGAAGACGAGCTGGTCCGGCGCCGGCGCTGGGTCCCCAGGGATAAATTCCTCGACCTGCTGGGCGCAGCCAACCTGATCCCCGGTCCCAGTTCAACGGAAATGGCGATCTTCATAGGCTACCTGTGTGAAGGTTGGATGGGACTCCTGTTGTCCGGCGTTTGCTTTATCGTTCCGGCAATGGTCATGGTCACGGCATTTGCCTGGGCTTACGTTCAGTACGGAAACCTTCCCCAGATTGCCTGGCTGCTTTACGGAATTAAGCCGGTGGTAATCGCCATCGTTTTGCAGGCCCTTTTAGGTTTAGGGCGCACTGCGGTAAAAAATAAATTCCTGGCGGCAATGGCCGCTGTCAACATTATATTGGATTTTCTGGGGGTTAATCCGCTCGTCCTGCTCTTTGGGACCGGGTTGATCGTGGGGTTGCGGCAGGGATTCATCCAGGATTGGCGAAAACACCGGATACCCATGCTGATTATGTTTTTATCGGCCTGCTCTTTTCCGGTGGCCGCTTACTTCGCCTCGGGATCTCACTCCGCCGGCAAAGTCGAGTTCGGTTTGATGCCGCTCTTCGTGTTCTTCCTCAAAATCGGCTCGGTAGTCTTCGGGAGCGGCTATGTGCTGCTGGCTTTCCTGCACGCCGATCTTGTCGACCATTGGCATTGGCTGACCACAACACAGCTTTTGGACGCCATTGCCATAGGGCAGGTGACCCCCGGCCCGGTCTTTACCACGGCGACCTTCATCGGCTATTTGCTTGCCGGCCTGCCAGGCGCATTAATTGCCACGGCCGGAATTTTTCTCCCTTCATTTATCCTCGTGGCAATCGGCAGCCAGGTCGTGCCGCTCCTGCGCAGATCGGCAATTGCAGGAGCATTTTTGGACGGCGTCATTGTGGCCTCTCTGGCCCTTATGGCTGTGGTCACCTGGAGTCTGGGCCGAGGCGCGGTCATTGATCTGCCCACTGCTATGCTGGCCTCAGGAAGCGCTCTCCTGCTGATTCGCTATCGTTTGAACTCGTTGTGGCTTGTGCTTGGCGGGGCACTTATCGGACTGTTGGTTGGTGCGATAATACCGAGTTGAGTTCAAGCGACATTCTTCAAGAGCGTGGGGAGTTGCACTCCCCACGCTCTTGACCTTTCGCACTTTACAGAATTTGGTCTTTGGCTTCATCGGAGCGCTTCCCGTTCGGCCTCGTCCACAAGCATCTCTATGATTCTAATTCCCCGGTCCCAGAACCCGGCATCGGCCAAATCGACGCCAAACGGCCGAAGCAGCTCTTCGGGCCCGGCTTTCCCGCCTGATCTCAGAAACGCCAAGTACCTGGGGACAAAATCCGGCCCATCCCGCAGGTACTGTTCGTAGAGGGCCATCACCAGCAGTTCACCGAAGGCGTAGGCGTATACATATCCCGGGGAGTGGACGAAGTGAGGAATATATGACCACCAGGTTCTATAGTGGTCGAGCAGCCGCACCGAGTCACCGAACATCGCAGTTTGTGTTTCGATCCACGCAGAGGAAATGAAATCGGGGTCCAGCTCGCCGCGCGTGCGTCTCGCGTTGTGTACGGCTTCTTCGAACCGGTTCATTGCCACCTGCCGAAAAACGGTCGCGAAGGTATCTTCTATTTTTGAGCAGAGCAGTCCCAGGCGTTCAACCTGGGAAGCCGTCCTTTTCAGGACACTGCGGAAGACGAGCATTTCTCCGAAAACCGATGCGCTTTCGGCGGTCGTAAGAGGCGTATCGGAGTTAAAAAGCCCCTGGCTTCGCGCCAGATACTGGTGGATGCCGTGACCGAGTTCATGGGCCAGAGTCATTACGTCCCGGCGGCTACCGGTAAAATTGAGAAAGACGTAAGGATGCGATGAAGGGACCACGGGGTGCGCGAAAGCCCCGCTGCGTTTTCCGGGCAGGACCGGAGCGTGTATCCACCGCTCCTTAAAGAACCGGAGGGCGATCTTTTCCATTTCGGCGGAGAAATCCCCATAGGAAGTGAGCACGATCGCTTTTGCCTCATCCCATGAGGTCTTGGCCTCAGCCGGGACCTGCACAGGGGCATAGCGGTCGTAGTCGAAAAGCTCCTCATACCCGAGAAGCTTTCGCTTGAGACGGTAATAGCGTTGGACCAGATCGTACCTGGAGCAAACCGCGTTCACCAGAGCGCCGACCATGGCGTCGCCGGCCTCATTGCTCAGGTTCCGGGAACTTAGCCAGTGGGGGTATCGGCGCAGCCGGTCATCTATCGATTTATCGAGCAGGACCGTATTGAAAATGTGTGTCAGCGAGGGAAGGACCGACTGGAACCCGTCGCTCAGCTCGGTTGCGGCGCGTTTGCGGACCTCGCGGTCGGGGCTGTAGAGCTCGCTTAACAGTTCCGATTCCGTCCTCTTTTTCTCCCCAAACTTCAACTGGCTGAGCATCTTGTCGAAAAGGGCCCCCCAGGCCGATGCCCCGGCGGGTTCCTTCTCGGCCAGGATGCGCTCCTCCGGTTCGCTTAAAAGGTGCGGCTTATAGCGCCTGAGGGAGATGAGGTAATGATGGTATTTCGACAATAGTGGGCCGGATGCCAGCTCTTCTGCCCGGCTGTCTTCCAGTTTGCTCCATTCGAGCTCGAAAAACAGGGTATCCCGGCGGATTTCGCTGTAAAGTTCTTTCCGGGATTGAAAAAAGGCGCTTGCTGCCGGGTTCGATGTCTGGGTCGAAAAATTAAGATATGCGTATGCCAGAAGCTTCTGGGCCCTCTCGTTTATTTCTTCGAGTCTCGCAACGGCCTCGAGCAAATCCTCCGGCCCCAGCCCGGCCACCTTCCCCCTGTAGGAAGAAAAAGACAAAACCCGCTCCCGGAGCCACTTTGTATCGGCTTCGATTTGCGGATCGGAAGTACCTGAGTAAAGATCGCCCAGGTCCCAGATGATGTTTTCTGTTAATGTGTTTTCCACTGGCGGCTCCGTGGTCTCGTAAAAAGTTTGGCGCGCGGACTCCCGTAGCAAGGATAAGACTTTCGGTATTACTTTTCACGCAGAATTCCGGTAAGTCCACCGCTGAAACGCACGCACTAAAAATTCTCACCACAGAGACACAGAGAGCACAGAGAAAAGCTTTGTGAGGCAGGATTTAGAGCGAACGTAGGAGAATTTCCCCTTATTAACAGGAATTGCCTGCCCCTGCCCCTTGGCCCCTGGGGTCGGTCCGAATCAAGTATCTGCATCTATTGAATAAAGTTATCATGCAACCCTCCTTTATTGGGCTTAGAGTACTGATTTTGACATCAAAAAGGTTAATTTAACATGCCAAGTGAGATAAGGTGTGATTCGCTGACAGTTTTAGCGAAAAATAGGTTGCTAACAGAGGCGATAAGTGCTTGTCTTGCGCTTCATAGGTAGATTCTGCTCGTCGGGTTGCACAAAGAGCGTTGTTTTCAAAAACCCGTTTACGTTCTTAGTCCAGGATTACACTATGAAAGGGATATTCACCACAAAGCCAATTTCTTCGTACAATGACCTGCCGGAAACGCGCTACCATTTCCCGAAAACATATCTCAATCAAGTTCAGCGGACAGTGGGTGACTGGATCATCTATTATGAACCCCGACGAAGTTCTGTAGAACCATCTTCAAGAGGTGGCCGTCAGGGTTGTTTCGCCACCGCAAGGGTGGTCCGGATTGCCCAGGATACTGGGGCGACAGGGTTGTACTATGCTTACGTTAACGAATATCTAGAGTTCGATGATATCGCGCCGTTTTCCATCGGAGGCCAATACTTTGAAACTGCCCTCAAGAAAGCTGACGGGACCACCAGCAAGG
>JBELAB010000337.1:0-3911 GCA_049509275.1 Syntrophobacteraceae bacterium
GGAAGGAAACAGATAGATGGCCACAATGGAGATAACCTGTGAGTCCTGTGGAGCAAGGTTTCGAATCGATTCCGGCAAACTCAATAAACCTCGCAACAAGGTGAGGTGTTCCAAATGCAAAAACATATTCATGGTCGAACATTCCGACGAAAACGACCTCATTCATATCGAAATCTCCGAGGAGGAAAGCGCTTTCATTCCCGGGACCATCAGTGAGGATATTCGCAAGGCCGCCGCGCAGGCAAAAAGGGAAGGGTGGTCTTTAAAGAAAAAGATCTTGCTTGCCGTAGCTGCCTCCGTCCTGATACTCGTTATTGTTGCTTTCGTTTTCGGGCCGGGAGGTTTGTTTCCGGTTTTAACGAGCAAAAGCCCACCCCCAACAGAGCCTGCCAAGCCTGTCATAACGATCACCGACAGCGTTCAGGCTTACTACCTGGAAAACGTGCACTCCGGGCAGGTGCTGGTAATTGAGGGCGAAGTGCTCAACGAATCCGACAAGCCCGTCAGTTTAGTAATGATCGAAGGAAAACTGTTCAACAGCAAGGATACTGTCGCACAAATCAAGCAATGCTATGTGGGCAATTCTTTCACGCGCAAAGAAATAACTAACCTCAATCTCTCTGAGATGCAGGAAAAAATGATGAACCCGGAGGGCAAAAACCTCAAAAACGTCCGGATTCCTCCGGCCGGAAAGGCGCCTTTCATGCTCGTTTTCCATAATCTTCCTGAGGTGAGTACCCTCAGCAACTACAGTGTAAATGTCATCAGTTCGAAATTTGATTAATCCAAAGGCCTTTTCAGACTCCTTTCTCGTTTATGAGCCAACTTATTGAAGTAACGAAAAGAATTGACAAAGGTGCGGTTTAAGTGTAAAAAGGCGCTTGTCCAAACTCCTGAAAAAATAGGCAAAAAATATTTCCAAGAGGCCTCAATCATGCTGGATTTAAAATTCGTGCGGGAAAACATCGGGCTGGTGCGGCAGATGCTGAAAAACCGCCAGTCTGACCTGGACCTTGAGCCCCTTTTGGAACTTGATGAAACAAGGCGGCGCATTTTGGTCGATGTGGAACAGAAAAAGCACCGGCGAAATGTTGCGTCCGAAGAAATATCCAAACTGAAGAAAGAGAAAAAAGACGCATCGAGTCTCGTAGAGGAAATGAAGGAACTAGGCTGTCAAATCAAAGTACTCGATGAGCAGTTGGCCGAAGTGGAGCATAAGTTCCGGGACCTTCTCCTGATCGTCCCGAATATGCCCGACAGCTCGGTGCCTGTTGGCCGCGATGAGAAGGACAACAAGCAAATCCGTACCTGGGGGGAAAAACCGGCTTTCGATTTCCAGCCCAAGCCTCACTGGGAAATTGGGGAAGGGCTTGGCATTCTTGATTTCGAGCGTGGCGCAAAGATTACCGGGGCGCGGTTCACTCTCTATTGGGGCGCCGCCTCTGCGTTGGAACGCGCTTTGATCTGCTTCATGATCGACATTCATACAAAGCGCCACGGCTATACCGAAGTCCTTCCGCCATTCATGGTGAACAGCACGAGCATGAGGGGCACAGGGCAGCTTCCCAAGTTCAGTGAGGACCTGTTCAAGATCGAAGGATGGGATTATTGGCTTGTTCCAACCGCAGAAGTACCCGTTACCAATATTCACAGCGAGGAGATTCTCGAAGAGTCCGTTCTGCCCCGGTACTATACGGCCTATACCCCCTGCTTTCGCTCCGAAGCCGGTTCTCACGGAAAAGACACCCGCGGTCTGATAAGGCAGCATCAGTTCAACAAGGTTGAACTCGTCAAATTCACCCGCCCTGAGGATTCATACCCTGAGCTTGAAAGACTTCTCAAGAACGCGGAAACAATTCTTCAGGAACTGGGAATACACTATCGGGTCGTTCTGCTTTGCACCGGCGACATGGGCTTTTCCTCATCCAAGACCTACGATATCGAGGTGTGGCTTCCCGGCCAGGATACATACCGGGAAATATCATCTTGCAGCAATTTCGAGGATTTTCAGGCAAGGCGCGCCAATATCCGTTTCCGCCGAAACGGGCGAAACCGTACGGACCTGGTTCATACGCTCAACGGGTCGGGTCTGGCAGTTGGGCGAACTCTCGTGGCTATTTTTGAAAACTGCCAGCAGGAGGACGGAAGTGTCGTTATCCCTGAAGTTTTGCGTCCATATATGGGAAATATGAAGGTAATCGAAAAGCTACGCTGATTTACTTTTTAAGGAGTCTCTACCATGACTAAGAGTGAGTTGATCGAGGCATTGGCCAAGGCAGAGGGGATCACGTTGAAAGCTGCGGAAACCGCGGTCAACGTAACGTTTCAGAGTATGGAACAGGCGCTCGTTAGCTCGGACCGTCTGGAAATCCGTGGGTTCGGCAGCTTTAAGGTGAAAGACTATGAGGGATATAAGGGCAGAAACCCCAAAACCGGCGCATTGATTGAAGTCTCGTCCAAGAAATTGCCCTTCTTCAAAGTCGGCAAAGAACTCAAGGAAAGAGTCAACGGAGCCGATGTTATCGATACCCCGGTCAAGGTGAAGTGAACAAAAAATCTGTCAGTGTGTGATCGCAAGTCTGTCAAAATCACCGGTGTAGACTTCCTCGAGGAGATCGACACTTTCGATCCGGCTCATCGGACTTCCCTCGCGACACCACTCTATCATCCTTTCGACCTTGTCCGATTCTCCTTCGAAAACCGCCTCGACTCTGCCATCAGGCAGGTTTCGAACCCATCCCGTGACTCCGATCGACTGCGCGGCGTCACGGGTATATGTCCGGAAGAAAACGCCCTGGACCCTTCCCTTGATCCAGACGTGCACCCGGTGTTTTTTCATTTAGACCCCCGCCGGAGAGTGTTACTCATCGAACATCCCGATGAATTCATCCTCGTTCATTATCCTTACTCCCAGCTTCTGAGCCTTGGCCAGTTTGGAGCCGGGGTCCGCGCCGGCGACCAGGACGTCGGTTTTCCTGCTGACGCTGTCCGTAACCCGTGCGCCTCTTGCTGCTGCTTTCTCCCCCGCCTCCTGCCGAGTCATTGAGGAAAGCGCCCCGGTGAAGACAACTGTCTTCCCCAGCCAAAAACCCCCATTAACGGGGCGGACAGGCTGTGGATTTTCAATTGTCACTCCCAAATCCGTCAGATCGTCTATCAGCTTGCCGTTCTCCGGGTTTGAAAAGTAAGTCACTACAGCAGTTGCAACTTTTTCTCCAATTCCCTGAATTTGCTGCAATTCTTCAGGCTGCGCCGAACGGATATTCTCAATAGAGCCGAAAAAGTTGGCAAGAAGGTCGGCGATGAAGGTCCCCGCATGGCTGATGCCAAGCGAGTACAGGAACCTGGAAAGCGTTGTATGTTTGCTCCCATTGATGGCGTCGAGCAAATTTCGAGCAGATTTATTCCCGAAGCCGGGAAGATTCTCAAGGTCATCCATCCGGAGCCTGTAGAGGTCCGAAACGGTTCGGATAATCCCGCCGTCGATGAACCGCGACACTATCCGCTCGCCAAGGCCGTTTATGTCCATAGCGTCGCGGCTTGCGAAATGCACGATCGAACCTTTGATTTGAGCCGGGCAGTTACGGTTCACGCACCTGTGGAAGGCCTCATCGGGCAGCCGCACTACCTGGGCGCCGCAGGAGGGGCACCGCTCCGGCATGTGGAAAGGTTCTTCCTTTCCCGTTCTTCTCGATTTAATTACCTCGATCACCTCAGGGATTACGTCACCAGCCCTGTGAAGGATAACGGCGTCGCCTTTTCGGATGTCTTTTCTTTCGATTTCATCAATATTGTGGAGTGTTGCTCGCTTGACCGTAACCCCACCTACCAGGACGGGGTTAAGAAAAGCCACTGGAGTAATAATTCCAGTCCTGCCGACGTTTACGCCGATATCCTGCACGTGAGTCTGT
>JBELAB010000338.1:0-3883 GCA_049509275.1 Syntrophobacteraceae bacterium
CGGGCTTCTCTTCAGCCCCATCACTGGATAGGGGGCCGTTCATTCTGCATGCTGAAATCTGGCCGGGAGTTGTAAGAAACGCTGCGAATGTCCTTCTAACCGATAAATCCTTAATCCCTGATCAGGCACAGGTACGGGCGATGTGTCAATGGGTGATGGAAACAGATGATAATGGGCAACTTGGCGAGTTGTTCGCCCAACCAATTAGGCTAAACCAATAAGAGATTCAAGAATGCGTGCGACACGAAGGCTGGATTCTTGGAGCAAAGTAAGATGAACTTTGCTCGTCTGTGCTATAATTCTTTAAAACAGACAAAGATAGGAGGTACTCGCATGACCTTCCAGCGCATTACCGTGAACCCTGAGGTTTGCGGGGGTAAACCCACAATCCGCGGGCTTCGTTTTCCCGTATCGCGGCTACTCGGGTTACTGGCCTCCGGTGAGACACAAGAGTCTATATTGAAAGCATACCCGTACCTGGAGCCTGAAGATTTTCATGAGGCACTGAATTACGCCGCATTCCTCGCCGATGAACAAATCTTCGAGTTTGCGCAATGAAGTTTCTTCTCGATATGCCGGTATCACCCCTGCTGCTCCATATGCTCCAATCATACGGACATGAAGGTGTACATGCATACCAGATCGGCAAAGATCGTGCTTCAGATAGAGAAGTGCTGGAAATAGCCCGCCGTGAGAGTAGAATCGTGATCACAGCAGACTTGGATTTCCCCCGGCTTTTGGCGCTCAGCTTGGCGGAGGGACCTGGGCTGTTTCTTTTCCGTGGCGGGAATTACTCAGATAGCGAGATGTGCAATTTGCTCGAACGTCTTCTAAAAACAGTGCGACCTGAGGTCATGGAGAGATCTGTCTGCGTAGTTGACAAGAGCCGCATACGCATCACCCAATTGCCCATTTTTATACATAGTTGACGATCCCAATCAATTAGCTCACCATAGCTTTGGGGCGGAGATAGATCATGGCTCTTCTCCACGAGATCCGAGTAGACTCGCAATTGAAGTTGACAAAAGGGCATACATATTTCAAAATTACACTTGCCCATGAATAGAAAACTTGCCTTAGTTTTTCTCGTTTGTTTTTCTTTCTCCATTCTGGGGTGTGCGTTTCATCACCATGAAGATGGAGACTGCCACGATAATTGCGCCATCTGCTTTTGTGACTTGCATCATTCAAATCTGGCTTTCCAGGATTCCCCTCAAATTGCACTACCTGTTTCCGGCATTTTCCCCAGCGTTTTAGAAAATACGGTAAATCTTTCCACTTTTCGTTGTTCTCCATATTTAAATCGAGCTCCTCCCGCATAATACCTAGACCCTGGGGCCCCCTGCAAAATATTGTATGAGCTCCTCGCTGAGCGCTGAGATCGCAAGCGGTCAAAGGGGCGAGGCATGGATTTTCTAACCTCAACGCCTCGCGAGGTAAACGGCAGCACCGCAGGCCGGCTCGAAGCAGTTTTGCAAGAGGTACATTGAAACTTTCCTGACCAGAGAAAGCAGGAAACATTTTATCAGAAGGTGACCATGGGGAGGAGCCACCATGCGGACGATTATTGCACTCGTTTTTGTATTTGTATTTTCATCCTGTGCGTCTGCTCAAACAACGGAAGAGCGGCTGCAAAACCTGGAGGAGACACTAAAAAAACAGGAGCAAACCATCCAGGAGTTAAAAGCCCTCCAGAAGACCGTTAAAAGACAGGAACAAACAATCGACGAACAGAGGAAGTTGATCGAAAAATTGACGGCAAAAGTCCAAAAACCCCAACCCTCGGCTGTGCCCTCCACGACAACGGTCCAGACGGCTTCGGTCGATCGGGTGCAGCAGCAGGTTGATGAGTTGAAGGAACAGGTGAGTTCGGTGGCCGAAGCGCAGCAGAAGAAGCTCCCGAGCGAGTTCAATCCTGCCATCGGGCTAGTGGGTGAGACGGTTTTTTCTTATAGCAGCCAGGGATCGAAGGCTACGGGAAGCGACCGGTCCGGCGGGTGGGACGTGAACCAGCGTTCTGTGGAACTGAACATAGCGGCGTCGGTAGATCCGTTTGCAAAAGGCTATGCAGTGCTCAATGCTTCTGCCGACCCGATAACCGGCGAATCCACTCTTGGGGTCGAAGAGGCCGCGATCCAAACGACTTCACTGCCGTGTAATCTGGAGTTGAAGGCGGGACGGTTTTTCGGCGAATTCGGCAGATTGGCCTACATACACGATCATGAATTGCCTTTCGTAAACCGTCCAATGGTGCTCGACCAGTACATCGGCGGCGAATCGAGGACAGATGGGGCGCAGCTAAACTACCTGTTGCCGATCGAACATTACGTCAGTCTGACTATGGGCGTGGGCGATGGTTTTGGCAGTGCGCCAAACGATATCAACGATTACAGCAATGGAAATTTCCGTAACTTCGGCGGGCTGAGCTTTTTTGGCCGAGGGTCCACGTCTTTTGATTTGACACCCGATTTATCCCTCGAACCCGGCATTTCAGGCCTGCTAAATCCGGATACTATAAACCGCGGAGGCGTGCTCGCCCTGCCCAACGGCGATCCTGTCACACTTCCTCAATTCCCGGGCAGCAATCTCTCCCAAACCAGGCGTAGCCTGGAGGGAGTGGACCTCACTCTGAGCTGGAAACCGCTGAGAAATAATCAGTTCGAAAGTATCACCTGGGGCACGGAAGTGCTCCGCAGCGACAGCAGCTTTGATGTCATGCCAACAGCGGGCGGAGCCGTGTTCAGTCCGTTCAGCAGATCCGTAGAGTCCTACGGAATGTATTCGTATCTCACCTACAAATGGAGTCGGGAGTGGTCGGCAGGGTTCCTGTTCGAGTGTATGGAGGATTCCTGGAACAACGCAGACATGACTGTCGCATACTCCCCGTATATTACGTGGGCACTGAGCCACTGGAATCAACTGCGCCTTCAATACACACATACCGACCATAACGCCGCCTCAGGCCTGCGCCCGGATGATGCCGTTTATCTGCAGTGGGCCTGGATCATCGGCTCGCACGCTCATGGATGGCAGCAACGCTAGCCCGGACGAGAAAGGAATTTAACATGAAGCCGAAATTCATGCTTTCTTTATCGATCGTCACACTCGCAGCGGTGTTGTTATATGGGGCGCCGACGCCGGCTCATGCCGCCAAAATCAAGGTCGTGACGACCCTGACCGACCTGGCGGACTTTGCGAGGGAGGTCGGCGGGGACCTGGTTGAGGTTCACAGCCTTGCCACGGGTGTTGAAGATACTCACGGGGTCCCGATGAAACCGAGCTTCGTGCCCATCATGAACAAGGCGGACCTGCTGATCCTGGTGGGGTTTGACTGTGAACACGCCTTCCTGCCCGCGCTGCTGGAAGCCAGCAAGAACCCTCGCATCCAGATAGGAAAACCCGGCTATGTGGACGCCTCAATTGGCGTCGTGCCCAGAGATGTACCTAAATCGACCGATCATTACCAGGGCGACGTTCATCCCTATGGCAACCCGCACTACATACTCGATCCGGTGTTGGCAGAGACGGCGATTTGGAACATTTACAATGCACTGGTGGAGTTCGCGCCGCAGCATAAAGAGGAATTCACGCGAAATCGCGATGCGTATCTGGTCAAGCTGGACGCCAAAATTGCAATATGGAAGAAGGATGTCATGCCGCTAAAGGGCGTAAAGTTCGTATCCTATCACGAGCATTGGCCATATTTCGCGGAGCGGTTCGGCCTGGTTTACTTCGGCACCATTGAACTTAAACCGGGCATCGATCCAACTCCACGCCATATAGAGGGACTGATCGCCTCCATGAAGGCCGAGCATGTATCGATCGTCCTTCGAGAGCCCCAGTTTCCCGAAAAGGTCCCCAGGCGCATCGCCGAACAGACCGG
>JBELAB010000339.1:0-3880 GCA_049509275.1 Syntrophobacteraceae bacterium
AGATGGATGTGGACCGCTATAGATGCCAGATTAGCCGGCCTGGGAAAGCAATACACGTCTATGTCGCCGTGCCTCCCGAAGAAGGCGCCCTCACGCCCTCAGATGTGCTGTTCATGCTTATTCTGGATGCTTCCGGCTGCGAGATGTTCAAGGAATATTACGCCAGGCAGGATGAATTCAACGAGATTTTTTCAGGTTCGGATGCCAGACTGAATGGATTTGATGACTTTTGGCTGGAATACGAATCCAGGTATGAGCAGAGTCGAAAACTCCGGACTTTTCTGGGCAAAAATCTTTATGAAAAGCTGATAAACCGGTTCGGCTTCAATAATTAAGGTCTATTTCAGCAGGATAGCCCCCTCCCGTATCCTTCCGTAAATGTTACAGCCCCGCTTGGGGCTGCAAGCCAAAAGTCTTTGCCGCCCGGGGCGCGGAGTTTTTATGGTTTATGGCGCCCCGGGAGGATTATGCCCATGGGGGCGTTATATTTCTTCGAAGTTGAGCAGGGCGTGGGGAAAAATAAGGCATTGCATTCCATATTATCTGACCGGCGTTAGACATGACTCGATTCCTTATAGCTTTTTTGTCAATCTATTCGCTCTTGCACGCATTCGTCTATTCCCGTGTCAAGGTCCTGTTGCCTGTAAAGTGGCCCGTCCATCTTCTGTTGATTTTGTTCATGGCCCTTATGGTTTTTGCGCCAATCGGGACTCGATTGCTCGAAAGAGGCGGCCACCACGTACTGGCGCGCGCAGGTGCTCTTCTGGGATATGGCTGGCTGGGATTTGTCTTTTATGCTTTCTGGGGGTTTTTGCTGCTTGGGGTTGCCGGAATCCTTTGCAAGCTGGGAAACCTTATCGCCGGGTCTTCTCTGCCCACCTTCACCGGCTCGGTCGCGGCCGTTTGCGTCCTTGTTGCAGCGTTGGCCATAAACGTCTACGGGTATTTTGAGGCTCGGAGCGTACGCGTCGAGAGAATTGTTGTCAAAACGGCCAAACTCCCCGCAGGAGTCGACCGGTTGAGAATAGCCCAAATTTCCGATGTGCATCTCGGGCTACTGGTTAGAGAAGAGCGTATGGCCGGCATTTTGCGCAAGGTTGAAGCTGAGAATCCGGACATTCTCGTAAGCACAGGCGATCTTGTCGATGGAGACATGGAAAAAATTGAGGCTCTTCCGGCTCTGTTTGGAAGATTGCAGCCTCGGCTCGGAAAGTACGCCATAACGGGCAACCACGAATTTTACGCCGGGCTGGCCGAGTCGGTTCAGGCAGAAAGAGCTTTCGGTTTCACCGTGCTGAGCGGCGAGGTGAAAACGGTGGACAATATTTTGAACATAGTCGGGATTGACGATCCGGCGACCGGTCTGCCTGAGGATGAAAAGGCGATCCTGGGAAAGGCTCAAAACGGCCTGTTTACTCTCTTTCTAAAGCACAGGCCGGACCCGGCCTACGAGAGCCTCGGGCTTTTCGACTTGCAACTCTCCGGGCACACTCATTACGGGCAGTTGTTTCCGTTTCGTTATATCTCCGGGTTCGTCTACCCCCTTCAGCACGGGCCATATTATCTTTCGAAAGGATCGATCCTTTACACAAGCAGGGGCTCCGGTACCTGGGGGCCGCCTATACGCGTCCTGGCCCCACCCGAGGTTACAATTTTCGATATAGTACGCGAGTGAGTGGCATCAAAGCAAAACATCGGCCTTTTCTCCGCCCCTCAAGCATATGGTCAGGACATTTTGTGGCGTTTTCTCAGCCGCTCCATCTCGCGGGTCTCTTCCTTTCTCTTCAGGCTTTCCCGCTTGTCGTATTCCCTTTTGCCTCTGGCAAGAGCGATTTCTACTTTTGCCTTTCCCTGTTTGAAATAAACTTTAAGGGGAACCAGAGAGAACCCGCGCTCCTGAGTTTTGCCCAGCAGTTTTTTTATTTCGGATCTGTGCAGGAGAAGCTTTCGTACCCGTTCGGGTTCGTGATTATCGAAGGAAGCGTGAGTATATGGGCTGATGTGAAGGCCGATGAGAAATACCTCGTTGCGCTTCACCCTGGCATAACTGTCTTTGAGGTTGGCGCGTCCTTCCCGCAGCGATTTCACTTCGGTACCGAGCAGAACGATCCCGGCCTCGAACCTTTCACCTATTTCGAAGTCGTGAAAAGCTTTTTTGTTCTGGCTGATTATTTTGATTTTTTCTGCAGGGTCGTTGACCTTGGACATATACCCGACCGGACCTTATTTCTATGTGTCAACAGGCTGTCGTGCAGCGACGGCTGCGTTACCGTAATAGTTCGATTCGAAGACCTGGAATTCTTCCGGGAACTTCCTCATGACCATTTTTCTCACTGACTGATTCACCTCCTGTGCTGTCCTCATCCGGAGCACTTTGTTGGCAAACCGGCAACATTCCTTCATCGAGGAGCGTCTGATAAGATTTTTGACACGAGGCAGGGACACCGGGTTCATGCTGAAAGAATCTATTTTGAGGCCGAGCAAAACTGGAACGTACATTGGCTCTCCGGCCATCTCTCCGCAGAGTGCGACCGGGATTCCGGCTTCGTGGCCGGCATCTACCGCCTGTTTTATAAACCTGAGAACGCCGGGATGGAGTGGTTCGTAAAGATAGGCGACGTGTTCGTTTGATCGGTCTATTCCAATAGTGTACTGGATGAGGTCATTGGTTCCGATGCTGAAAAAATCTACCTCGGGCGCCAGCAGATCCGCTACGGCGACAGCGGAGGGGAGTTCTATCATTACTCCGAAGGGCATATTGTGATCGAAAGGGATCCGTTTTCTGGACAGCTCCGTCTGTACCTCTTTTAAGATGCTCTTAGTCTGAAAAATTTCTCCGACGCCCGAGATCATGGGCAACATCAGCCGGATGTTGCCTGCGATTGCGCCGGCTCGCAGAATAGCCCGGAGCTGGTTCTTGAACAATTCTTTGTAGTGCAGGCAAAGGCGTATGGAGCGCAGTCCAAGCGCGGGGTTTGTTTCCTCCAGGCTGGGGTACCAGGAGGTGAGTTTTTCGGCGCCGAGGTCAAGGGTTCGGATCGTGACCGGGCAAGGCGCCATCAGCTCCGCTAAGTCGCGGTAATCTCTGTACATAGCCTCCTCATCCGGGAATGCCAGCCGGTTCATGAAAAAAAATTCCGTCCTGTACAGGCCGATGGCTTCGGCGCCATTGTCTTTGGCGGCTACGACTTCTTCGAGGACCTCGATATTTGCCTCAGCGCCGACCCTGTGACCGTCACGGGTTTCAGCGGGCAAATTGGCATGCCGGGTGATCTGTTTAACATAAGCTTCCAATTCTTCCTGACGTTCGTAATAGAAGCTTAAATCGCTCTCGCTGGGGTTGACGATTATTGTTCCTGTCCCACCGTCGACGATGAGGATGTCACCCATCGAAATGAGACGGGCGGCGTTTTCGGCCCCTACGACACCAGGGATGTTGAGCGCGCGCGCAACAATCGAAGTGTGGGAAGTACGTCCCCCGATTTCGGTAACTACGCCAAGCGTCCGCCCCACCTGCAACTGGATGGCGTCGGCGGGTGAAAGATCGTGAGCTATAATGATGACCCGTTCGCGAATACCTTCCAAGTCGTTATGGCTCTGCCCCGCCAGAATCCGGATGACCCGGTCTCCGGCCGCATTCACGTCGGCTATTCTGCTCCTTGCGTTTTCATCATTAAGGCCGCTGAAAAGCTCTCTTGCTTTCCTCAGCGATTTTATAACGGCAAGCTCTGCGTTCGAACACTCCTTTTTGATATAGCGCAGGGATTCGTCATAGATTGACGGGTCCCTCAGAATCATCTGCTGCACTTCAAGCAGTCGCGCGTGTTCACTGAATTCGGACTTGATACTCTTTTTTATTGCCTCCAGATCGGATTCGGCT
>JBELAB010000034.1:0-12604 GCA_049509275.1 Syntrophobacteraceae bacterium
AGATGCGGCCCGCCTGCTGATCTCGACTTTGTCAGAAAGGCGGACACTGCCTTGCTTGATAGCTTCGAAAACCAGATAGAGAGACAAGACTTTGGTAAGTGACGCAGGGGCAATAATATCGTCGGCATTTTGCTCGAAAAGAACCCTGCCGTTTTCCATATCCAGCAAGATAGCCGAACGAGCATTTACATGCCGATTTACCGCAGCCTGGGAGATTTGGGGAATAAGCAAACAAAAAGAAAAAAGAAGGAGAACGCACAGGAATTGCCTTTTGCGCTGCATCAAATTCTCTCCTGTTCGTTTTTCCCGATTTCGGGAACGAGACTGGGGAAACATTTTATGACCGGACCCCTGAGGTCGTCGGCCATCCAGCTCTTTCACAAGACCGAAACATGTGTATCTATGGAGATATAGAAGCTATTTGTCAACTGAAATCATTCAACTTTCTATCTAGAAGCCGGCACAAGGGTTAATTTTGGTTCAGAAAGTATTTTTTGCAAAGATGGCCGCTCTTTTGATATATACTTCGCCTACCTTGTACCTATGTTTACGAAGTAGTTGTTGAGCGCAACGACACCCGATTTTCTAAAACTGGAACGAAAGGGGATCATGATATGTTCGGCCGGGTGATGGATTTCTTGTCCAAAGATATGGCGATGGACCTTGGCACCGCCAATACCCTCATATATGTCAAGGGTAAAGGTGTCGTTCTGGATGAACCGTCCATGGTCGCTATCGAAAAAGACTCCGGCGAGGTAATTGCGATCGGGCGGGAAGCAAAGAACCTGGCCGGCCGTCACACCAGGGGAACGATCATAACCAGGCCGATGCGGGACGGGGTCATCTATGATTTTGAAACGGCTTCTTTCATGGTCCGGTCATTTCTTGGAAAAGTATTCAGGCGGTTCCCCCTCTCCAAGCCCAAACTGGTTGTGGCCGTCCCGGCGGGGATCACTTCGGTTGAGAAGCGTGCGGTAGTAGAGGCCGCGCAGATAGCGGGCGCAGGCAAGGTGTTCCTTATCGAGGAGCCGATGGCCGCCGCAATCGGGGCAGGTCTTCCGATCGATCAGCCCGCCGGACAAATGGTCGTTGACATCGGAGGGGGGACAACCGAAGTGGCCATTATTTCCCAATTCGCCGTCTCGTGCAGCGAATCGCTCAGGGTGGCTGGCGATGAGGCCAACGCAGCCATTTGCCACTTTATGCGGCAGCAATACAGTGTAGGCATCAGCGAGATGATGGCCGAGGTGATCAAGATGAAAATAGGTTCCGCAGTCCCCCTCAAAAAAACACTCGAGGTAAAGTTCCGGGGAAAAGACCTGGTCAGCGGCCTGCCGAAAATCATTACCGTAACCGATGCCGATATCAGGTTGGCCATGAAGGAGCCGACACGGGCAATAATTGTAGCTGTACGGAGCGTTCTGGAAAAAGCCTCGCCAGACCTGGTTTCGGATATAGCCGAAAACGGCATTTGGCTGGCCGGCGGTGGTTCCCTGCTGAAAGGACTCCGAGCGCTGATTCACCAGGCTGTGGGACTCGATGTGGAGAAAACCGAAGACCCGCTTCGAGCGGTAATCCGCGGGGCAGGCTCAGTAACGGAACATTTTGATTATTACCGCGATGTGTTCCTGAACTGATTTACAGGCCCACCTGTCTGCGTTCCGCGTAACGTTCATGTCATATACAGCCCCTCCCTGCATTTGGCTCTAAATGTAGTTAAGAAGCACCCTGTTTTGACCGATTTATGTTTCATGCCATAGGGACACTCTGCTGCCATGGCAGCAATACCTTCAGGCAAAAAGGGAACCAATTCCGATGAGCGTGCATACGGTGGCCTCCGGTTCTTACATGATCAGCCCGCAAAAACCCGATATCATGCAGGCATACCTGGGGAGTTGCGTTGGTGTCACTTTATATGACCGGAAGGCCGGAATTGGAGGTCTCATTCATCTTCTTCTCCCCGAACCACCCAGCGTGGACCTTACCTGGAACCCCGAAGTAAGCGCCGTTACCGGTATGCCGATTTTCATAGAGGCGCTTTGCAGACAGGGTGCTCGAAAGCAAAGTCTGCAGGCCTGTATTGCAGGTGGAGCGCTCATGGGTCCGGTTTCACTGGCCGATTTAAGGCTCGATATAGGCGGACGCATGGCTGAGATGGCGCAGAATATTCTTCGGAAGGGAAAAATCCCGATCCGGCAGATCGAAGTGGGTGGGTATTCCTCGTGTTGCATCAGTCTTGATCTCACAACATGGGAAACAACGATCAAACCCTTTGCGATTCCCGCACCGAAGACTACGGCAGATAATTTCAGCCGGCCAACGGCTGAGCAACTTGACGAGGTGATCGAAGAACTCCTTCCCATTCCCCAGACGGCCCTTAAGATCATCCGCATGATCAACGATGACTCTTACAGCTTCCGGGAGGTCTCGCGGGAAGTTCTGCAGGACCAGGTCCTGAGTGCAAGAATAATCAAGATGTGCAATTCGGTTTCCATTGACCCGGGGATGAAAGTTGATTCAATAAAGAAGGCGTTGCTGAGGATTGGACATAAGAACCTTATGCTCCCGGCCCTCTCATTTTCTCTGCAAGACTTTATCACCCATGCAAGGCAGGGATATTCTCTCTGTAAGGGAGGCATCTTTCACCATTCCGTGCGGACAGCGGGCATCAGCGGCAAGCTGGCAGAACTTACCGGCAAGGCGCACCCAGACCTGGCTTACACGGCTGGTCTGCTCCATGATATCGGGAAGGTGATCCTTGACGAGTACGCGTACAGCGCTTATCCGCTCTTTTATCGGCAACTTCAAATTCAGGGCAATCACCTGGCAACCGATGAGAAGACATTGTTCGGCATAGCTCATACTGAGGCGGGATACCTGCTCGCCTGCCGCTGGGGGATGCCGGAGTGCGTAAGCGAAACAATACTCCATCACCACGAGCCGGACAAAGCCGGAGACAACCGGTCTCTGGCGCACCTGATTTACGTCGCTGACCTGATGAGCTCCCTTTTCGTTCATGGACACAATCTGGATAAGCTGGACACCTCGCACCTGCGTTCGAGTCTGAAAATGATCGACTTCAACACCGGGAGCCTTCCGATGTTGCTGGCCGGCGCCTCCTCCAATGCATTTGCTTTTACCGGCAGTCTATAACGCCTGCGCCTGATCCGGATTGCTTGTCAGGAACCGTGCCTTCGGGAGATTTTCAAAAAAAATGAGACTCGCAGGCTCATTCGAATTCGATGATTATAGTATAGACACAGAATGAAATTTTAATGGAGGGACCCATGATTATCAGGGGATACGACGCTATCAGCGCGGCCAAAAAGCTGGCATTGCCGCTCGGGAAATATAGTGAGGAATCTTATCGAGGGTTCAGGCTCGATCTTTCGATTGAAGAGGCTTACCAACTGGCAGGTCAGGACCAGAACCTCATCTTCCTCGAACTCGATATTCTAAACCTTTCGCTGGAGCAGCTCCTGAAGCTCTCAGCAGCGTTGGGGGCCGAGCCTGGAAACACTTGCACCCAGCTCAGAGATAAATTCGAAATCGATGGAGACGACGACACGGCATTGATATTCGATGCCATTGCCAAAAGATGGTCTGAATTGAAATCGAAATCTCATTGAAGCGCCCGGCGCACGATCGAGTGCGGGTTTAGCCGCAGAGTCCTCAATCAAGGGACATTAGTGAGCAACGCGCGGGAAGCTTTCGATGTTGCTTTGCTGTTGAACCTCGCCGCATCGCATTCTTCGTAACGCAAAAATCATTTCATCGACATCAAATTGAAAAGCTTGTTCGAGTAATGTCACCGGAATTTGCCTGGAGGGGGCAAAATCGCAAACCTATTTAGAGGGGGAGACAAATTGGATAATTTCAGCCTGAACACCGCTCTTTTGAAAGACATTCTCGAAAGCGCCAAACCACTGGGTCACAACGAAAAACCGGATAATCTGAATCTGGGGTTCGGATTTCTCTACTATGGCCTGGCCAGGGCGCTCAGACCGAAGCATCTTCTCGTTATCGGCTCCGGGTTTGGTTTCAGCGTGGTATGCTTTGCCCTGGGAATAAAGGACAACGGAGGTGGGATGCTTACCTTCGTCGACCCGTCATACTCCCTGATCAAAAACGGCCCTTTCAAGACTATCGGGGGAAAGGACAAATGGAGCGAGCCTCTGAGAGTTCATGAGCATTTCAAGCAGTTCGGGGTCGAGGACATGGTTACCCATTACAAATTAAGGTCGGATCAGTTTTTCTCATCTTTCAAAGCCCTTGGGTTGCCCCCGATTGATATTGCATTTATCGACGGCAGCCACGCCTATGAGAACGTAAGAAACGATTTTCTGAACATTCTCGAACATGTCCATAAGAATTCCTACATACTTCTCCACGATTCGAACATTTATGTGAGGGAAATCATCGGGCATGCAGGCGTCAAGAAATGGCTGAAAACCATCAGAAAGGAGAAGGAGTTTTTCGAAATAGCCAATTTCCCCTTTTCATCGGGAATGGCGCTTGTTCACATTCTTCAAGACAAAGTATGGAGGTACGCAAAATAGTAGTGTTTCCAATGATTATACTACCCGCCTTTGTGGTTCCTTGCGCCTCCCTTTATCTGTTTTGGCGTCATGCCTGGTTTTTTCGCAATCCCCAACGAATCATTTCTCCTGAAGGAACCGGCATACTCAGCCCCGCTGACGGCACGGTGGTTTATGCAAGCGAAACGTCTGCATGTCATCCATGCACCTTCGAACGCTTTTCAATTCGAATAATAAATGGAAAGGAGAGAGGGAGAGAGCATGAAAATCGATTTGCACGTCCATTCCAAATATTCAATTCGCCCTTCGCAATGGATTCTCCAAAAGCTCGGCTGCCCGGAGTGCTTCACCGAACCGGCCGAAGTCTACCGAATCGCCAGACAGAAGGGAATGGATCTGGTCACTATAACGGATCATAATACCATCTCGGGCAGCGCCGAGATCGCACACTTGCCGGGCACATTCATAAGCGAAGAGGTTACAACGTACTTTCCCGATGACGGGTGCAAAGCCCATGTCCTGGTCTATGACATAAATGATGCAATTCACCGCGAAATCCAGAAGGTGCGGGAAAACATATTCGACCTGACCGACTACCTTGCCCTAACCGGCATTGTTCACGTCCTGGCTCACCCGCTATACTCGGTAAACGACAAACTGACGATTGAGCATTTTGAAAAGCTCCTCCTGCTCTTCACAAACTTCGAACTCAATGGAGCCCGGGACGACTATCAGAACTACGCAATAAGACAGATTCTGGAGAACCTGACCCCGGAAATCCTAACCGGGCTGATCGACAAGCACGGGATTGTTCCGGCTTCCCCGGAACCCTGGCGCAAGAGCTTGACAGGCGGCTCTGATGACCACAGTTCTCTTAACATAGCACGCCGGCATACGGTGGTTAAAGGCGCCCGCAGCTTAAAAGAGTTCCTCCAGGGGGTCCATATGGGCCGAACCATACCGGTGGGCAATGGATCGACTCCCTGCGTCATGTCTCATAACATTTACGGTATCGCCTACCAGTATTATAAGCGAAAACTGAACTTCGAAAGTGACGTGAATAAGGACCTTGTATTGCGTTTCCTCAACCGCTGCCTTCAGGCGGACCCGGAATCAGATGAGCGACTAGTCACCAGATTGATCTACTCCTGGAGAAAGCGCAAAGCTTCCAAACAGCAGGAAGGGTCCAGAATACAAGACCTTTTGCGTTTCGAAGCTCAAAAGCTCTTGCAGGCCGATCCGGAGCTTATGGAGATAGCCGGCAGCGGCAAAACTGAAAACCGGGCAGAACGCTGGTACAACTTTGTTAACCAGGTGTCCAACAAGGTCCTGCTTCATTTCTGGGATTCTCTGCTAAGCAACCTTTCCGGGGCCCACTTTTTCAATATATTTGAGTCGCTCGGCTCTGCCGGGGCGGCTTATACAGTGCTGGCGCCCTACTTTGTAACGTTCACTGTTTTTTCAAGAGACCGCCATTTCAGCGCAGCCGCGCAGGAGCACTTCGGAATCAGGGGCCTCAGGGGCAACGAAAAACCGGTAAAAATCGCTCATTTCACAGATACGTTCTATGAAATCAACGGCGTTGCGCTGACCATTCAGCATCAACTCGAGCTGGCCCAAAAAACCGGCAAAGATCTGACCGTGATTACCTGTGACTCTGAAACTCGACCCCCAATGAACGGTCAGATGAATTTTAACCCGATTGGGGTTTACGGGTTTCCGGAGTATCCCGAACAAAAGATGTTCCTGCCCCCGTTGCTGGAGATAGTCAATTATTGCTATGAGCAGGGTTTCACTCAAATTCACGTGGCCACACCCGGACCGCTGGGTCTTGCCGGGTTGGCCGTCGCGAAAATAATGAAAATTCCGATAAGCGGAACCTACCACACCGCCATTCCACAGTATGCGCATATCCTGACCGGAGACTATGCAATCGAAGAGCTGGTCTGGAAATATACGACCTGGTTTTACGATCAGTTGGATCTGATTCTGGTTCCGTCCGCAAGCACCGAGCGCGAATTGATCGGAAAGGGAATAGACCCAAAAAAGATCTGCCTGTTCCCCAGGGGAGTTGACGCGGCAAGATTTCACCCGTCTAAACGCAATGTCAACTTCCTCAAAGAACGATTTAATACGGGAGATGGTCCCAAGATTCTGTATGTGGGCAGGATCTCAAAAGAAAAAGACCTCAACATTTTGGCCCGGGCATTCAGAAGCCTCACGCAAACCCTCGGGGATGTCGAACTGATACTCGTGGGCGACGGACCATACCTCCAAGAACTTAAGGAACTGCTGGCAGGCACGCCCTGTATATTCACCGGTTACCGGGACGGGGAGGAACTTGCTGCAATTTATGCAAGCTGCGATCTTTTTGCATTTCCAAGCGCAACTGACACATTCGGCAACGTGGTGCTCGAGGCCCAGGCATCCGGGTTGCCTGTCATAGTTACCGATTCGGGAGGGCCGCAGGAAAATATGATTCCGTATAAAACCGGCCGGATCGTGCAGGTTGGAGACCCCGAAGCCCTGCTTCAGACCCTCAAGTTTCTCCTCGGTGACCGCGCAAGGTTAAAGGAGATGGGTAAAGCTGCCCGGCTCAACATGGAAAATCGCTCCTATGAGCGCGCCTTCGATGAGACATGGCAACTATACCGGAAAATTTCCGGCCGCTCCGATCTCGAACCGGCCGATGACAAGCAGAACCAGCGAAAAAAGGCCGCCTGATTAACTGAAGCAGATCGATGGAATGGCTGGAGGCTGTGGCTTAATAATGTGTGGTCGGGCTGTCTACAGAAAAATTTCGTGAAAAAGTAACAAACTCGACATGATCACGTAATGAGAGTCCGTTGTAATAGCTTGCCAGAGAACACCTTATCGGGAAGGGGCGCTCGGACCAGAGCCTTGAAAGCCTTTGCCCCTCGGAGTTTGGAATTCGGCGCGCCTCTTCCCCCACCTGCTGAGATAGACTTATTTACGGCTAAGGGCCGGGATTGGCTCTCACGGTCATGGATTGACCTGCTCCCGCGTTAGGTACACGGGATAACCCCGCCATCTTCCCTGCCCTGTTGATTTGCCTGCCTCCGGCCAGAAAAAGAAAAAACCATAGAAGCAAGGTAAACGCCGATGCGAGAGCGGCAAGCACGGTCAACAGGTATCCTCGTAGCTGAACTATAAAATTTCCGAGACCGCCAAGCGCCATGTGCAGATCGTCCGGCAGGGCAGGCGCGCCCGGTCCGGTTAAAGGCAAAACCCATTCATGTAATCCCTGCAGGATTCTGTCCGCCATAAAAAATATGACTGCCGCAAAGGCGAGGTTACAAAGGAAACATAAAAAGAAGGATTGAATTGCCCAAGCTATTTTGATTTTCATTCGTGCTCCTGTAAATTTTTCGATTGAAGAACCTCGCACACATGGTCGGCTTCCCCTTTGACCTCGATCCCCTGACGGTCCTCCCTGTCCTGAATCAGTACTTCATATTTCCCATGATCGGGGAACTCCATATGCAATGGAAATAACGAAGCTCTCTTTCATGTGACCGGCCATGGGACATAACGCACTTTTTCTTCTCCCTTACATAAACATCTTCCCGACTATTGAAAGGCTGCCGGCGCACGTATTGTCTCGAAAACAACCCGGATTTCATTTTTGACTATTTTGAATTGATAACTATTTTCTAAAAAATCGGTTACCCTGCGATTTCGCAATTTCGCCCGCCCGGTTATTGTCCATCCGGAGACACAGGATGAGTCCCGTCACAGGTAAATTGCGAGATCGGGAAAGGATGGACATGGCTCTGGTCTTTTTAAACCTCTTTAGAAGGAGATCGGCATGACTCGCTCCAAATTCACATTATGCCTTCTGGCGTGCCTTATCTTGATGTTTACGGCATCCTTCGCCGGAGCTGGTGACTTCACCGTTATCAACAAGGATAAACTGAAAGGAGAACTTACCAATCCGGATGTAATCGTAGTTGACGTACGGGCAGCGCATGACTGGGATTCCTCCCAGTGGAAAATACAGGGCGCGCGGCGGGAGGTGCCTGCCCAGGCCGTGAAATGGATGGCCGAATACCCGAAGGACAAGACGATCGTTTTCTACTGCGCCTGACCCGACGAGGCTACCAGCGCCCGTGTGGCGCAACAATTAGTAACCGCAGGTTTCAAGAAAGTCGAAGTGCTCAAAGGTGGCTGGAACGAATGGTATTACTCCAAGTACCCGGTAGAGAAAAAATAGCAGGTCCCTCACGGAAGCCGGATGTCGGATGTCGGAGACCCTCTTTCTATTTTTGATTTCCGATTTCCGATTTCCGTTTATAGGTGGTTCTACCGAACTTGGCCTTCGTCAGGTTACAGAAACCTTCATGGTCGGGCCCAAAATCGATCCCGATTTCGGCCACGGAGATCGAATCCCTGTAAGGAAGCGGTATGCGGACGGCATCCTTTGCCGTAGTGATAATCACCCCTGCGCCATGTTCGGAAGCGGCGCGAAAGATCCTCGAAAAATCACCGGCCGTGTATCTGTGATGGTCCGGAAAGCCAAATGACACACAAATCCTAATCCCGGCCTGTCGAATGTGGTTAAAAAAACCCTCGGGCCCGGCAATGCCGGCGAAAACAGCAGCCGTGCGATCCCAAAGCTCTTTTGGATCAAAGACCTGTTCGCCTCTTCTCAGGCTGATTCCTCTTACCTTGTGCCGGCAGGCAAAAATCGGTATGCCGGGGAAAAGGCGTTCGAGCTTATCTCTCAACGGCGCCGCATCGGCATCTCTGTCTGCGTGCGTAATCACAAAGGCATCAGCCCTTTTAAGGTTCGAAGAGGGTTCCCGGAGCGGCCCGGCAGGCAGGACAAACCCGTTTCCGAAAGGGCTGCGGCAGTCGAGCAGAACGATATCCAGGTCACGGTCGAGCGTAAGGTGCTGAAAACCGTCATCGAGCACAAAGACGTCCACTTCGCTGTGGGCCAGGGCCGCCTTGCCCGAAGCCGCCCGGTCCTTCCCAACCCAGACAGGCGTCGATGGCAGGTGCTCCGATATCATGACAGGCTCGTCGCCGAAAAGATCGGAAAGCTCTGCGGGGCTGCCGAAAAGGGGCACGCGTCCGGGGCTGTTCCCTCTTCTTCCGTATCCCCTGGTCAACACAGCGGGATGAAGCCCCATTTTGAGCAGAAGCTCGCACATCCAGATCGTAACCGGCGTCTTTCCGGTCCCTCCGGTGGAGAGATTCCCGATGCTGATCACCGGGGCCGGCAGCTTGACCCGTCTTTTTCGGCGTCTTGCCTGATCTTTTTGCAGTGCTTTTTCATACAACCTGGAAGCAGCTTTAAGGAGCGCCGGGGGGCCTTCCGAGAACGCCGATCGATGGACGGCATCCGGAACTTGAATACCTGCAGGGTACCATTCGCTGAGCATTCGCCGGTTTAGCGCTTCGTACAGATTTGCTTTGAAACCGCAAATAGTCTTCATCAATCCCGGATGGAAACAAGTCATCATTGCGCATCCTTGGCAGGATGCTCCGCTGCTTTTCCAGCCATGGCCCTTATTTCGGCTGCCCGTTCCCTGATTTCGGTGAGGCAGCTTTGCAGCGAGGCCCATCCATACCAGAAGGAATAATCCGGACTGCAGTGAAAAGCCCCCTGGAATGTTCTCATCCTGTATTCATGAAACATCGAGAAGAGCTTTTGCTCGATGACCGTTGGCGCGTTATGCATGGTGAGAAGGTCGGGGAACTCGTAAGAGTAGCTTTCCGGCTTTTTAAGCAACCCATCCCGATAAAGAGCGGCAACCGTGCGTATCCCTTCGGCCATCAATGCGTCCGCTTCCCGGATCATCTGATCGCCTTTGTCCAGTTCAGCCCTCGCGAAATTAACCGAATGACAGTCATTGCAGGTCTTGAGAGCTTTTTCCCGTTCGGCCTGCCAATCCTCTTCCTTAAACCTGAGAAAGTTATAGGTCTCAAAAACAGCCAGCCTGGGAGTCGGCTTTCCCGCAGGGTCAAAAACTCCGAGGGCCTGCATGATAGACGCTCGGTCCTTTGCCCACTGGGCGTCCTGAGGATAGGGCAGGCGCAAAGCCAGATATCCCCAGGCCGTCACGTTCGCATGGTTTCCGTCCTGGAGATGACAGCTCTGGCAAGTGGGGGCCGCTGCGTCTTCCGGGAGCATTCTGCTCTGTTTGAGCAGGAACCGCACCCCGTGCTTAGATGATGAGTACATCTCCCACTGAGGATGATCCGCTCCCATATGGCAGGTCCTGCACGCCTGCGGAGACCTGGCTTCATCGACCGAGAAAAGATGCCTCGTATGGCAGACGTCGCACGAACCCGCCCCAAAGCCCGATCCTTTCTCAATCAGGCCTTTTACCTCCCCTTCGGTCTTGAGGCCAACGCGATGGCAGGCCCCGCAACCCTTGAGCCCCTCCACCTGAACCATTGGCTGCCAGTGCAGACTAGGCATGGCTTTCATTGCACCCCAGGCAAGAGCGTGCTTTCCCTTGCCGAACTGCTCGACCTGGAGGGCATGACACTTTGCGCAGACCTCCGGACCTGCGAACCCGGCGTTAGCTGCATCAGTCATGGAATTGTGCCGGTCGCCGTGGCACTTGGAACAGCCTACATCATTGGCGCTGTGCTTGCTCAACTGCCAGTCCACCACAATGCCGGGAGTGATGCGGGCGTGGCATTCAGTGCATGGGTCATTTGCCTGCGCAGGCGGCTGAGCCGGCGCCTCGACCTGAGTGTTTTCCTTTAGCTCCTGAGAGCACACTGTCCGCAGACCAAAAAAAATTAAAACAATGACCGCAAACGAGCAAAGAAAAAACCGCCGCATTAAAACCTCCACCTCGCAGGTGGGTGGCCTGCCTGTCGCGTTCGCCCCGCGAAAGCCGGTCCGCCCAACGATAAAATTCCCAGGTAGTCAATCCGGGTGGTCTATATCACTGTGCCGTTACCAGGACGTTTATATCACAAGCTGCACGGAAGTCGGAAGAAAGACTGAAAGCGATTCACCGCAGAGGCGCAGGGACGGGGCACGGTCCGGTCAAGGAAGGGCAAAACATCCTCACCACGGAGGCACAGAGATCACAGAGGTCACAGAGAAAAGCTTTGACAGGAGAGCCTCTTGCAAAAGTCCTTCAACGTCATTCCGGCGAAGCCTGCCCCGGAAGTGTCTAGTCCGGCGGCCGGAATCCAGGTTTTTCAAGGCCATCTGGACCGCGGATGTCACCAGGGTGACGGTTTTGTTGAGTTCTGCAAGAGGCTCAGGATTAACAGGATTAACAGGAGACCCTCTTGCAAAAGTCCTTCAACGTCATTCCGGCGAAGGCCGGAATCCAGGTTTTTCAAGGCCGTCTGGACTGCGGATGTCACCGGGGTGACGGTTTTGTTGAGTTCTGCAAGAGGCTCAGGATTGAAAAATAACCTAGCGGAGGGCAGGAAGCAGGAAGCGGGAAGCGAGGAGCAAGTAGAGGGCACGCGGAGACGCGGAGACGCGGAGGGGTCAATGCTGGAGTAAATATCCGAGCTTCTATTTGGGCAGCGTATGTGCAATTCTGTGCACGGCATCGGATGCGACCTGAGCCAGGCCGCCGGTTTCAAAAAGACCGGCAGGGATATCTCAGGAAGAGACGCGGTGTGGAGAAGCGCCGTCCATGACTTGTTTGCCGTGATTTAATTCCTTGATTATTCATTGTGTCCGCTGAAAGATCGGCTACAATGGCATCTTCCCGAGTTTTGAACGTGGTTAGCCGCAGCGGAGCAACCGATGACAAAGGTCTTCATAGGCGGTTCACGGGCGGCTTCCCGGCTAAATGAGCCGATCCGGATGCGGTTGGATCGGGTCATCGAAAAAGGGTTGCCTGTCATTATAGGAGACGCAAACGGGGCCGATAAAGCCGTCCAGCAGTATCTGAACAGCAAAAACTACCTTAACGTGGAGGTTTTTTGCTCCGGGAACTTTTGCCGGAACAATATAGGCAATTGGAAACAGCGAAAAGTATCATCTAGTGCGCCCAGCAAGACTTTTGATTTTTACGCCACAAAAGATCGCGCCATGGCCTATGAAGCCACGGTTG
>JBELAB010000340.1:0-3859 GCA_049509275.1 Syntrophobacteraceae bacterium
CGGCGCACCTGCCGGGCGCAATGCCGCCAATGGCGCTGTCCAGGCCAAAATGTTCAGCCACGTTCAGGGTCGTCATCTGAATGGCGCTGACCGGATCAAACCCGCAGGCAATGGCCTTTTGCACGACAACTTCGAGATAGCCCTTCTCGACCAGTTCCTTGGCCGCGACACTGTCGGTGACCAGAATGAGTCTTCTTAAATCCACACCGGCCTGCGCGATCTTCGAAATTTCTTCGAGATCTTTTCGGGTGCCTCCTTCCCGCACCATCACGTAAAAACCAAGCCGCAACAGCTCCATGGCCTCCTCTGCGTTAATCGCTTCATGGCAGGAGGAGATTCCGGCAGCTGCATATGCAGCCAATTTCTTCCCCTTTGCCCCTGCCGAATGTCCTTCCAGGCGCTTGCCTCGATCGAGGACGCTCTGAAGCAGCGGAACCATAGTGTCAGGCGATTGCAGCACCGCCTGCCAGTAAGATTCTCCCAGCCCTACAATGTCGTCCCTGTCAAGCAGCCTTTCCAGGATGCCCCGGGAAATGCCGTTGAGAGTCTTGCTGGTAGATATCATGACCGGTGCAGTACCCAGGATTTTGATCGGCTGATCCTTAACTGAATCGAGGAACTCAATAACCCCATCGCACCCGCCCGGCGGGAAGTACTCCATGGTTTCAACAATAATGGTGGTGGTTCCTCCTTTTATGGCATACGGCAGGAATGCCGCCATGGATTGGAACGACATGTGAGTATGGCCTTCTATCAGACCCGGTATAAGGGTTTTCCCCGCAGCATCCACAACCAGCGTAGATGCACCGACTGCCGATGCAGCATCGGGTCCCACTGCGGCGATCCACTTTCCTTTGATGCTGACCGGACAGTTTTGCTCGATTCGGCCGGTGTACACATTGACCACTGAACCGTTAAGGATCACCGTATCGGCTGGTTCGAGGCCAAGTGCAACCCGCATCAATGCGGCCCTTTGTTCGACGTTGCATATAAGCATTCGAGAAGGGGGATTTCCCATGTGTTTTTTCCGTTCTATACAGGCTGCAGGAGCGAGGTTGCCCGTTTCATACCGCCATGTACTATTTGCTGGTTGAGGGTTTTTTCACTCTAAAGATCTTATTTAATCAATGACCGTATGGGGTTCCCGCTTCGAACCGAGCACGTTGAAAACCTTCATTGGCGTTGATTTCCCTTTGGCCTTCACGGGGTCTAACTCGATTGTATCGAAGTGCTTGAGTATATTCCTGTAAGTGTTTTCGGATATAAGCACCTGCCCCGGACCTGCAGCAGAGCAAAGCCGCGATGCGATATTGACCGCATCCCCGATAACCGAATAGCTCATGGTGCGCGTCGATCCGATATATCCTGCGACGAGCCGATCTGTGTTTATACCTATTCCGATGCGGATCGGGTGTTTGCGAGCGGTGTTGTACCGCTCCAGGGCCGCTTGCATGTCCAACGCTGCCTGGACTGCCCGGCGGGGGTCGTCGGAATGAGCCACCGGAGCTCCCCAGACAACCATGATCATGTCTCCCACAAACTTATCTACCGTGCCCTCGTAAGAGAAAGCAATCTCCACCATAATCTCGAAGAACTCGTTGAGTAAGATGAGGACTTCGGAGGCTTCCATTTTTTCGCACATAGAGGTGAAGCCGCGTATATCGGCGAAAAGAGTCGTAGCGACGCGCTCCTCGCCGCCCTTTTCCACCTTGAGCTTGCCGGAAACGACCATCTCGGCGAGATCGGGGGAGAGCAGGCGCTGAAATCTTTCGCGCGTGGCGGCATCGGTCTCTATCTTTTTAGCCATTTCGGCCATCTTGATCAGGTTTGCTGTCTGCAGAGCGATATTGTTAAAGAGGAGAAGATCCTTCTTCGTGTATGCCATGACTGCCGCAGAGGACTCGATGATCATTATGCCGAGCAGCTTTTCTTCGTGCAGTATGGGAACGGCCATCGAGGAGCGCACTTTCTGGCTGACGATTGAGAGGGCGTCCTGAAAACGTTCATCAGCAAGGGCGTCTGCGCTTATTATTCCCACTTTGTTCTCTTGAACTCGCCTGATTACAGTCGAGGAAACGACCACCCTGTCTTGGTGCGTTCGTGTTTTGAAAGCCTGGACAGCCATATTCCCCGTTGTATCCGCCATCAGAATTACGGCCTGGTCACACACCAAAACCTCAAAAGTGCGGGCAAGGATTCGATTGAAAATTCGGCTCAGGTCGAGTTCAAGGCCAATATCCCGCTGAAGTTCATGAGCAATTCGCAGCTTTTCGTAATCAGTGCGAAGAGCTTTATCATCGGTAATTTCCTTTTCCGGGAGAAAGCGGCTTCGCTGTAGAGATTTAAGGTAAATCTGATCGAACACCATGATCTGGCATCGTTCGTCATCCAGCGCCACAAGGCTGCCCGCCATCGTGAGCTGGAACATGCAGGATGTCGCGCCCAGAGAGATCTCGTCTCCATTTTGAAGACTTATGTCGCCCTGGATACGCTTTTTGTTGACAAAAGTCCCGTTGCGGCTGCCTAAGTCCTTGATACTATAATTGCCGTCCGGGCCGGCAAAAATCAGGCAATGCTGTTTGGAGACGAGCGGATCGGCAATCTGCACCTGATTGGCTGAAGAGCGTCCGACTGAGTTGACCTCTTCCAGTGTGACTTCTCGAATCCCGTTGCTATCTTTAACGACCAGCTTCGCCATACGGCTCCATGAAAATAAATTGTAGTTCTTTTATCCTATTTTTCCGTGCAAACCGCAAGGGTTTGCAATTGGCTCGTGCGACAGCCACGGGAGCCGCAAGAGACAGTAGTTGCGAACTTTGTGACGACGAGAGTTCGATCCATGGGAAGTGCTTCATAAAATCGCACTCACAGGACGTAAGAAGTTGTGCGGGATGGACCGGTATGCTACTCTTTAAAGAGGGCGCCCGGTTTTATGTGCTTTCACGGTCCCGGTGGGCGTCCGGATGCTCCCTTCTCCGGGACATTCCCAACTTGTTTGATTCGCTGCACGCGAGAATTTCATGGTCAAGACAGACAAGATTATCGGAAAGCGTATAGATCAGTTTACCGTGGAATCCTTCATTGCAGAAGGGGCAATGGGCATGGTGTTTAAGGCTTACGATTCCATGCTCGCCAGGGTTGTCGCATTAAAGCTTATTCCCAAAGACTCCAAAAATGCAACTGATACGGAAGCCCTGCATCGAGAAGAAGCTCGGAAAAGGCTTATACACGAAGCTCAGACTGCCGGCAATCTTGTGCACCCCAATATAGTAACCATCCACTCTTACGGGGAGACGGACGAATTTCAGTATATCTGCATGGAATATATTCAAGGGAAAACCCTGAGCCAAATTATTAAGGAGCGTGGAGCTATTCCTGTAGAGGAGGTAATCCCCATTCTCGAACAAATCCTGCTGGCTCTTGAGACAGCTTACAAGGCATCTATCGTGCACAGGGACATCAAACCGTCCAATATCATGATTATGGAAGACAACAGGGTGAAAGTCATGGATTTTGGCATCGCCAAACTTCCTTCACTTTCATTGACGGTCACAGGGATGGTCCTTGGAACTCCGTTTTATATGTCTCCCGAACAGATTTCCGGCAAGAAGGTGGATGTCCGCTCCGATATCTTTTCTCTGGGTGCTGTCTTTTACGAACTAGTGACCGGCGAGAAACCTTTTGAGGCGGAAAATACGGCGACCCTCGTCTATAAGATTGTACAAATAGATCCCATTCCCCCACATATCGTGAATGTAAACATTCCACAAGCGGTTGCCCGTGTAATATTCAGAGCCCTGGCCAAAGATCCTTCCCGGCGTTATCAGAAACCGGCGGAAATGCTAAGGGACGTGAAGGC
>JBELAB010000341.1:0-3847 GCA_049509275.1 Syntrophobacteraceae bacterium
TTGCTGCGGCCGGTCTCAAGCGGATGGGCTGGCAGGACAGGGTTACGGTGTATATGGACCCGGTGGAATTCATACCAGCCGTTGGGCAGGGTGCGTTGGGGATCGAGGCGAGGTCCGCAGACCACAGAATGCGCCGTTTTCTTGCGCCTCTAAACCACCCCGAATCCGCTGTCGCCGTTCAATCGGAACGCAGCTTGTTAAAGGAACTCGAAGGCGGATGCCAGGTTCCCATTGGGGGCTATGCGCGCATTGCCGGGAAAATCGTCGAACTCTCGGGTTTTGTCGCATCGCTCGACGGCATGCAATTGTTTCGGGCCGCAGGCTCTGCACCCCTGCAAGATGCAGCAGCGCTCGGGAAAAGAGTTGCCGTGGAATTGCTCGATCTTGGTGCAAAGAAAATACTCGATGAGGTTTACAGGTCGGCTGCGGCCGAACCGGGCGGGGTATGATCCAGTGAGAAAAGGCAAAGTCTATCTCGTGGGCGCCGGACCGGGAGACCCCGGTCTTCTGACGATCAGAGGCAAGGAGGTCCTCGAGAAGGCTGAAGTGGTCATTTTCGATTACCTCGCCAATGAGGAATTGCTCAAATTTGCCCCGCCCGGCGCCGAGCGCATCTACGTCGGTAAAAAAGGCGGCGATCATACCCTTGGCCAGGAGGCAATAAACGCCCTGCTGGTCGAAAAGGGACGCGGGAAGGTGGTCGTGCGGCTCAAAGGCGGGGACCCTTTCATTTTCGGCCGGGGCGGCGAGGAGGCACAGGCGCTGGTCAAAAACGGTATTGCGTTCGAAGTCGTACCCGGGATTTCCGCTGCCGCCGCAGTTCCTGCCTATGCGGGCATACCGCTTTCACACCGGGATTTTACGGCGACCATCGCCTTCATTACGGGGCATGAGAGAGCGGATAAAGACGAGCACAAATCCAAAATCGCATGGGACAAGATATCGACTGGAGCGGGAACGCTGGTTTTTTTCATGGGCGTCAAGAGCCTGCCTGAAATCTGCCGAAATCTCGTCCAATACGGCCGGCCGGCCGCCACACCTGTGGCCCTGATTCGCTGGGGCACTACTCCGATGCAGCAAACAGTCACCGGCACGCTTTCCGATATCGTGCACAAGGTCAAAGAAGCCAACTTGCAGCCGCCTGCAATGATTATTGTCGGAGAAGTCGTAAATTGCCGCGACGAACTGAACTGGTTCGAGCGCCGGCCCCTGTTCGGCCGAAAGATCGTGATTACCCGGGCAAGGGAGCAGGCCAGCGATTTCAGGGCGGAACTGGAAGAACTCGGGGCCAAATGCATCGAGTTCCCGACCATCGCCATAGCTCCTCCACCCTCATGGGACTCACTGGACGGCGCAATACGGAATCTTTCGTTATACGACTGGGTGATTTTCACAAGCGTAAACGGCGTCAAATTCTTTATCGAAAGGCTGCTTGCGGCTGGTAAGGACGCTCGAGACCTCAAGGGCATTCGGCTCGCCGCAATCGGACCCAAAACCGCCCAGGCCCTCGAATCGGTCATGCTGCGGCCGGACCTCGTTCCATCCGTATACCGCGCCGAGGCCATACTGGACTCCCTGTGCGAACATAGCGTGCGCGAAAAGCGCTTTCTTATACCGCGCGCCTTGGCTGCGCGCGAAGTTTTGCCCGAAAAATTAAGGGAACGTGGTGCGCAGGTTGACATCGTCCCGGCCTACCAAACCGTTCTCCCTGAGCAGGACGCCCATAAAATCCGGGCGCTTTTGACCAATTGCGAGATAGACTGCCTCACATTCACATCTTCTTCCACCGTTTCGAATTTCTTTGCCTTGATCGCAAACGAGGATTTCCATCGCTGCCGGGAACGTATGGCGGTTGCCTGTATAGGTCCAATAACGGCTGAAACAGCGGCGAAGTTCGGACTCAAGACCTCTATTATGCCCTCTGAATACACAATCCGGGGGCTTGTGGATTCGATTGTGTCTTACTTTATGACTCATTAAACCCCTAAATTCCCAAATCCATAAATTCCTAATTCAGGAGGGTCTTATGCAGGGCGCTCTGTCGGGATTAAAGGTGTTGGACCTCTCGCGGCTTTTGCCGGGACCGTTCTGTTCCATGCTCATGGCGGACCTGGGTGCCGATGTAATTAAGGTGGAAGACCCCCAAATGGGTGACTACATTCGGTGGTGGCCGCCCAAAATCGGAGGAAACAGCGGATATCACATTGTGCTCAACCGCAATAAACGCTCCCTGACGCTTAACCTCAAAAGCCCGGAAGCAAAGGTGATATTCGAGAAGCTGGCCGCTGGCGCCGATGTCGTTCTGGAAGGTTTTCGCCCCGGGGTTATGGCAAAACTGGGGCTTGGCTACAAAGACCTGGAGCGGATAAACCCGCGCCTGGTTTATTGCGCGATAAGCGGCTACGGCGCCGACGGGGTCCTCGCGCACAAAGTGGGTCACGATGTCAATTACCTGGGCTTGAACGGGGTCCTTTCCTACAGCGGCAAAGACTCACCTACAATGAGCGGTGTCCAGATAGCGGATGTGGGAGGTGGAGGTCTTCTGGCTGCTTTTGCGATTATGGCCGCGCTTTTTGCGCGTGAGACGCTGGGCAGAGGTCAGTTCGTCGATATTTCGATGGCCGATGGGGCGTTCGCCTGGAACTGCCTGCGGTGGGGAAAATTCATTGCCGACGGCAAAGTTCCCGGGCCGGCAGATGACATGCTGAATCACGGGCTGGCCTGCTACAACGTTTATAAGACCCTGGACGGACGTTTCATGAGCCTGGGCGCGCTTGAACCCCAATTTTGGCAGTCTTTTTGCCAAACCGCAGGACACCCGGAGTGGGACACTCCCATCTACTTCGTGCCCGGAGCGCATCAGAAGGAGCTGACTGAGAGCGTCTCGGAATTTTTCCGGCAAAAAAGCCTGGCCGAATGGGCCGAGCTTTTCAAGGATGTAAACTGCTGCTGCGAACCGGTGCTGAACCTTGACGAGGTAATGGAGAGCGAGCTGATGAAGTGCCGCGCAATGGTAGTTGACCTGATCCACGAATCCTGGGGCGCCTATAAGCAACTCGGGATAGCGCCGAAGTTTTCCCTTACGCCGGGTTGTCTCACATCCCATGCCCCCGGACTGGGAGAACACACTCGCCCGATTCTCGAAGAACTCGGATACTCGGCGGCAAAGATTGAGGACCTGAAAAGTTCCGGGATAGTTTAACCATGCTGCGTCATCTAAGAGATGTAGTCTTCTTCGGGGCCGGCCGGTAATTCTTCCAGCTCTTTCAGCTCCTCGCGCTCTTTCGCCTTCCCGGGCGCTTCCGGATCTGCTGTTTTCCTGATATGTCGCGGGCAGTTCAAGGCATCCTCCTGCTTTATGATCGGATAATGGTTGGCGTAAAAGAAACATTCTTATATCGATGCCGATTTAAGGACAGCCGCACTATTGTCAACTGGGAAACTCTGCTCACTGGTTTCGTAGCTTTTGTTCTTCATGCATCTCGAAGCTGCCGTCCTCTTTTCGCATGATCAACATATCCCGGCCCTGCCGGTCGGTTACCCTTATGGCGCCGATGCAGGATTGCGGCAGTTGCTTTACGCCGGTCTTCGGTTTCAGTCTGGCGAATATCAAGCCTGCGGCCACAAAGGCAGCTATGATCCCGATGAGGAACAAATAAAAGAATTGATCCATTAATTATCTCCCCCGATGCGCCTTCAAAAGCTCCCAAGGGTGCTTTTGCTCGAAACGGACCCGCGCATTATGGCGTGCAGTCAATCTGATTTTTAGGCGGACACGGAACCAGAATTTCATAACTTGAAAGGCGCGGCAAGAGAATAGTTTCCCTTGCCGGGTGTCTTGGATTTT
>JBELAB010000342.1:0-3846 GCA_049509275.1 Syntrophobacteraceae bacterium
TTGTCGTCAAAAATGCCGGAACTGCCCCCCTCGAGATAAAACAAGTGATAGTGATCTGAGGAATCGACATTGGTCGGTTCGACCACACAATACCACCGGGCGGCAAGACAAAGATTCCGGTGGGCCTGAGTGCGGCAGCGTGTAGAGGCGGTGCCAAAAAATCGGTGCGGGTCTTGACAAATGACAAGAATTCCTATTTCGTAGTGACTGTAAGCGGACGCTCCAACCAGGTGGATAATCGGAATGTTAAATAAGGGATATCGGGGGTCTCTACGCCCCGCGAGTGGTGCAGACCGGCATGGGCCATCAATCTTGAAAGATTACCGCAACTATGCGGTTATCCTGGTTTTAGGGCTTGCCATTCTTACCCTTCTGTCCTGCATTCCGTACGCTCCTCAGGGCCCGTTCGACGCCCGAGACTACACCCGCGTGGCGGGAATGAGGCTTGAGCAGCGTCCATGGGAAGCACTTATCGAGCCGCTGGCCGCCCCCTTCCTGATCCTGGCTGGGGCGCCGGATTTCCGCATTGCGGGTTTTTCCGTGCTGATCTGGGTGTTATTGGGCGCAGCAGCGTGGGGCATGTTCGCTGAATATCGAGCTCAAAGGCAAAAAAAGCCTTTTGTGATTGTGCTTAAGGGAATCCAGATGGCCTTTGTTGCGTCTTCAACATTGATACTGATCATCTTGTTATTTGTGGTGGCGCGCATTCCAGGCTGGCGGCTGGTTGTAGACGACCCCAACCTGCTTGTGGCCGATCTTCACAGCCACACCACAAAATCTCATGACGGCCTGGTCTCTACGCTAACGAACCTTGAGTGGCATGCGTCCTGCGGTTATAACGTGGTAGCGCTTACCGACCATGATGAGCTCTTTGCGCATGAACTTCAAGTGACGGCAGGTTCACCTGTCGACCGGCTGCCGGGATTCATCTCCGGTGTCGAGGTCCATACAAGCCAGAGGACGATTGTTCTGGGCATTTGTAATTGCAAGGCCCCCCCCTTTCAACTGAAGATGGGACTGGAAGACTCGCCGGGTCTTACGGCCTGGTTTTCCAGAAAGATCCATGAGGATTGCGGAGGGACAGTCATTGTTGTCACCTTGAAGAGACTAAGAACTGACGATATTGCTCGGCTGGCCGATGAGGGCGTAGACGGATTTGAGATCGTCAATTCCGGCCACCCGGACCTGCCGCCGCCCCTTCGGCAAGAGGTCCTTAATACCTGCCGTTCCCGCGGACTCGTCCTTGTGGCTTCCACGGACTGGCATGGCTGGACTGGAATGGCGAAAACATGGACAGTCATCAGGGCGCCGGGGGCATCAGCTCTTTCGCCTTCGCAAAGGGCAAATCTCGCAGTTCGCAAACTGAGGGAACACGACAGTGCGGATATCATTCCAGTGGTGGCCGGATACATTGGTGAACCCTCGATTGTTCGGGCGATTTTCTCTCCAATTGCCGAGTCCTTAAGATATGCCATGGAACTCTCGACCAATCGAGTTATCTCATGGTGGATCTGGGTCTGGGCTGTCTTTATACTTTGGGCGTTCCTCCACAGGATTGGCGCCCCCCGTCCGGGCGGTATCCTGCTTGCTTCGCTTGTCGGGGCTACGGGCCTGGGTCTGATTTTTGCCGCTCTTTCGCTCGTTGGACAAGGAACGGAAAGCGTCACATCATTTCCGCTCCGTATCGGCCTTATCTCAGTTGCCATAGGTGCAGCCGCTGTTGGATGTTCAACGTTCCGTGGGGTGACCCTTTTAATGTGGAATCGGCGCAAGGGCCGCATCGGGGAACGTGACGGCGGCCAATATCAGCCTGGACCGCGCTGAATTTGGGAAGCACGATTTTTTCATGTCGCTGAAATCTTCAGTCCCGGTTTTGCCGGGCGTCCGCACTAACTGCAGAATTCAAGCACTGCCCGGACAAAGCACACTTATGGACTGGAACAAACGTTTTTTTCTTCTACTCACTCTTACCACTTTATTTCGGCTGGCTTATCTTTTTGCGGTTCCATTGGACCTCGCTTCTGATGAAGCCTACTACTGGGACTGGTCTCGCCAACTGGACTGGGGTTATTTCAGCAAACCCCCCATGGTGGCCTGGATCATCGCCCTTTTCTGCCGGACCATCGGTTCGAGTCCGGCAGTTGTACGTCTGCCCGCAGTGCTGCTGGAAACAGTTTCGGTACTGATGGTTTTTATGCTTGCAAGGCGCATGTATGACTCACGCACGGCTTTCTGGGCGGTTGCGGCGGCGATAGCCTCACCCGGCGCGTCCGCTCTGGGCTGCATTTTGACCATCGATGCGCCTCTAATTTGCTTTTGGTCTCTTGCCCTGTATATGTTCTGGGCAGCACTGCAAAAAAGGGAAGGCTGTTCCTGGGAGTGGTACGCCCTTGCGGCGGCCATTGGTCTCGGACTGCTCAGCAAACAGGTGATGGCCGGGTTTGTTGTCCTCATATTTGTGTTTGCGGCGGTGAGCAGAGGTGATAGATACCTCCTGAAATCATGCCGTCCCTATTTGTTTTCGCTTTTGGGGTTCGCTGCTTTGATTCCACTCATCCTGTGGAACGCTTTTCACGGCTGGGTCGCGTTTCATCATACCGCCACTCACTTTCAAGCAAGCCGTTCCAATTTCATAGCTACTTCAACTGACTTCATAGGCGGACAGATCGGGATCGTTTCGCCTCTAACCTGGATCCTGTTTGCCCTGCTCTCTGCCTTACTGCTCTTCCATTTCAAGTCCAAAGATCGTTGCGTGCTGTATCTGCTGTGCTTCAGTTTCGTGCCGTTGCTCGGTGTCGCCATCCTGAGCTTGCGGCAGAGAATTCAACCCAACTGGCTCACCATGGTATATCCGGCCGGAATGATCCTTCTGGCGGCCTGGGGCTGTGGCAACATCTCGGCTGGTTCCAGACTGGATTCCTGGAGACCTTACTTTAAAAAAGGGGTTATCGTTGGGGCTGTTATGGCGCTGCTCACCTATGCTCTTCCGTTTTGGGCCGGCGCCGCGCCCGGCTTCTGGCCGGACAGGCTGGTCGCCAGGATGCAAGGCTGGCGGCAGCTCGGCGTTGAAGCAGGCAGAGCACTTGGCGAAGTACCTCGCCCTCAGAGCACCTTTATACTGACTTTCGATCGCCAGCTTGCCTCAGAACTTGCCTTCTACATACCCGGGCAGCCAAGGGTCTACACCTGGCCTCGTCCCGAAGGCATACCCGAGTGTCAGTACGACATATGGGGCGGGCCAAAAATTGGCTCGGACGCTTTGATCGTTTTCCCCGAAACCGATTCCCGGCTTGCTGCTGTATTCTCCGGATATTTCCAGGCAGTCGGGCGCCCTGACAACACATCATTGGCAGCATCAGGGCGTTGCCGCTACAGCCTCTACCTTGGGACCTCCCTCAAAAATTGGCCCGGTAAAAAGGAATAAGCATACAAGTTTATTGTCGTTTACCAGGCGGCAAATCAGCCCTGTTTGGAGGAGAACACCAGGGTCCGCAGAATATCTTCTTTCCCGATGATTCCCACCAGTTTCCCGCCTTCCAAAACAGGAATCGTATGAATACTCTTGTTGACCATTATAGAGGCTATTTCATCTATGCCCTCTTCCGGGCCCACTGTCACCGGGTCGGCCGTCATGGCTTGAGTGGCCTTCATTGCCGCGATTTTTTGCACTTCTTTCGCCATTTTGCCCGGCGGATAAATCGGGATAAAAGCATCCAGGATTGTGAAAACCGAAGGAATCGGGAGCTTCTTTTGCTCGGCGATCAGATCGCTCTGGCTGATTACGCCAACCAGATCGCCGTTGCGGTTAACGACGGGCACGCCATTAAATCGCTTTTCGAGCAGCAA
>JBELAB010000343.1:0-3840 GCA_049509275.1 Syntrophobacteraceae bacterium
AAGGCCATATAATAAATCCTGGCCGCCTTCGCACCCCACGTTTCATCGTAGGCCGAAAGCTCCTTTGCGATCCCCCCGAATGACTGCGGATCGTTCGGATCGGCTTTCAAAAAGGCAATATGACCGGCAAATTCAGCCCAGCTCTTTTCATCGGTTTTCCCGCCGATCGAAAACTTATCCACGCCTTCGCGCAGGTGTTGGCGGTAGGAATCATCGGTAACCTGCTTGCGGCCGACTCCCAGAATCGCGAATCGCTCCGGCATATACCCGTCCAGAAAAAGACTATAGAGGGCCGGCGCCAACTTGCGCCAGGTGAGGTCGCCGCCTCCTCCGAAGATGACAAATACGGTCGCGTTGTTGATCTTGTCGCCCTGCATCAGATATTTTCCTCCATCTGCCTTAGATGATAGACTTATATGATACCTCGTAGGATAGACCTATATAATACCTCGCTCGAAAAAAAATGCGCCTTACATGATAAGCGCGGCGATCGTGCGCGCAGCCATGCAGAACTCACAGACATTCAACGTGGTGCGTTTGAAGGCAAGCCAAATGTGCAGCACATAAAAACGTTAAGCGAAAATGGTGTCAAGATCACGCTCCGCGAGCTTCGCACTGCTTCACTTTGTGAAGCGTGCTTGCTGGCCTCCCTGCTCGATGTGTGAGCGCGTAGCGCGGAGGCCGGCTGCTCATTCTCTACAGCCCGCCCACCCACCCGCGAGGCGGGGCGGGAGCGGGAGGCCTCCAGACCGTGTGCAGAAATTTTCCCGGCATGTCTTTGCGCTCGTAAGTGTGCGCGCCGAAATAGTCGCGCTGTGCCTGGATCAGATTGGCCGGAAGCCATGCGCTTCGGTATGCGTCGAGGTAAGCGAGGGAGGCCGAAAATCCGGGCGCGGGCACCCCGAGTTCTGCCGCCGTGGCTGCCACCGTTCGCAGGGATTTTTGCCGGGCATTGACTTCCCGGCTGAAATGCTCATCCATCAAAAGATTCGCAAGATCGGACCGCCTGCTGAACGCGGTGCGGATAGGCTCGAGGACGCCGGCACGGATAATGCACCCTCCGCGCCAGATCCTTGCCACCGTCTCGAGGTCCAGTCCGTACTCATAGCTTCTTGAAGCTTCTTTGAGCAGGGCAAACCCTTGTGCATAGGTCATGACGATTCCGGCATAACATGCATTTCGAAGGTGTTCGATCATCCCCGCCCGGTCGCCCTGAAACCGATGTTCGGGGCCGTGCAGCAGCTCAGAAGCCTTTTTTCGCTCATCAAGACGGCCTGAAAGATTTCGCATTATTACGGCCGCGTCCACATTGGGCGTCGGCACCTCGAGGTCCATCGCATCCCATGAGGTCCATTTCCCCGTGCCTTTCTGTCTTGCCTTATCGAGAATTAAATCGATCAGCACCAGCCCGGGGTCCTTTTCGTCCTTGTAATTGAATATGTCTGCGGTAATCTCGATGAGGTAAGAATTGAGTTCTGCGCCATTCCATTTCGAGTAGATTTCGGCAAGTTCGCCGGCGCTCATTCCCATGCCGCGCTTCATGATGTCGTAAGTTTCGGAAATAAGCTGCATCAGGCCGTACTCGATCCCGTTGTGGACCATCTTTACGTAATGGCCGGCCGAACCGGCCCCCAGGTAAGCGACGCAGGGGTCGTCATTCACGTGCGCTGCGGAAGCCTCCAGGATTTTTCTGACCCGCTCGTAGGCATCGGAAGGACCGCCGGGCATGATGCTTGGGCCGTGCCGCGCCCCGTATTCGCCTCCGGAAATGCCCATGCCCATGAAGAGCATATCGCTCTGAGCCATCAGCTTTTCCCTGCGGTCAGTATCTGTGTAGTGGGAGTTGCCGCCGTCTATGATGAGGTCCGACTTATCAAAATGAGCAATCAGCGCGCTAATTGCGACATCCACGGGTTTTCCGGCGGGAACCAGCAGCAAAACGGCGCGTGGGCGGTGCAGCATGGCCGCCAGTTCCTGCACCGTGTCCGCCGCCAGGATCCGGCCCCCGCTTTCCTGTCCTTGAGCGAGCTCCCGAGCTTTTGCTGCATCCGCATCGTAAACAGCAACCGAAAACCCATGGTCGGCCATATTGAGAGCCAAATTGCCCCCCATCGTGCCAACACCCGCTACTGCTATGTCGCATTTCTTATCTGTCATGCCGACTCCAGTTTTCGACGCTCTTTCCTTGATAGGATTTCTTTGACTTTCGATACGATGGCTTGTTGGGAAATTTCCTCGTAATCGAGAAGCTCTGCCGGCATTCCGCTTTTCGGCCTTTTTTGAACGGCCAGGGAATATACAGGCACACTCAAGGGCGCGAGTGCACTCCTCACCGCTTCACCGATTCCCCCTGCCGTGTAATGGTCTTCCACGGTGATTATAAAACCCGTGCTGTCTGCCGCTTTGCGCAGTGTCGCATCGTCCAGCGGTTTTACACTGTAGAGGTCGATTACGCGGATCAGGATTCCCTGCTCCTTCAGTTCATCGTAGGCTTTCAGGGCCTCGTGAAGAGTGATCCCGGCGGCAACCACCGTGGCGGCATCCATGTCGCTTTTCCTCAGCACTTTGCTCCCGCCGATGGTGAAAGATTCCTCAACGCCGTAGACGATCGGGGTCGCCATCCTCGTGGTCCGAATGTAGACGATCCCCTTGTGTTTGGCGGCCTCTTCGACCAGCCGGTCGGCTGAAACAGCATCGCAGGGATAGAGCACGACGCTGTTTAGAACGGCCCGGAACATGGCCATATCTTCGAGGCCCATCTGCGAGGGTCCGTCCTGTCCGATCGACACCCCGGCGTGAGAGCCGACGAATTTTATGTTCGCATCCGAATAAACGCTCATTCGGATCTGGTCGAATGCGCGGCTGAGAAACGCCGCAAAGGTTGAAACGAACGGGATCTTTCCACGCCGGGCAAGGCCGACTGCCGCTCCAACCATGTTCTGCTCTGCGATGAACATTTCGAAAAAGCGGTTAGGATAGGCATCCTTGAATATTTCAGCCTCGGTCGAGTTGCTCACCTCCGCATCCAGGCTCACCATCGTGGGAAACTGAGGGTAGATGCGCACCAGTGCCTTCCCGTACGCCTTTCTGGTGGCCACGGGCTTATCTATCGGATAGGTTATCGCGCCAGCCGGCTGAGGCTCCATGGACTGTGGTTTCAGGTTTTCGGGGCGTTGAATCTGTCCTCGCACCGAATAGTCGATTTCGCCAAGTTCCTTTAGAGCCCTATCGAGGTCGTCCTTTTTCAGGGCGACCCCGTGCCAGCCGTTTTTATCTTCCAGAAATGAGATCCCTTTACCCTTGATCGTTTTGGCGACGATCATTACAGGCTTTTCGGAGCGGCAGGCTTTTTCGTAGGCATCCAGGACCTCGGGATAGGAATGTCCGTCGATTACGATGGTTTCCCAGCCGAAAGCCCCCACCCTCAGTGCATAAGCCTCGACGTCATGACCGTACATGGTCTCACCACGCTGGCCCAGCCGGTTTACGTCAATCACGCCCACCAGATTGTTCAGCTTGTAGTGAACCGCAATCTCGATTGATTCCCATTGCGAGCCCTCCGCCATCTCGCTATCTCCCAGGAGCACGTAGGTCCGGTAGGGGAGCTTATCGAGGTATTTGGCATTCAGGGCCATTCCCACACCCATGGAAAGCCCCTGCCCCAAAGATCCGGTCGCTGTCTCGGTATAGCGGAATGCAACCGTCGGGTGGCCCTCGATGGGACTGCCAAATTTGCGGAAGCTCATGAGCTCTTTTTCAGTCAACGCCCCGGCGGCGGCCCATAGGGAATAGAACAGCGGAGAGGCATGGCCTTTGCTGAAAATGAGCCGGTCATTGTTT
>JBELAB010000344.1:0-3831 GCA_049509275.1 Syntrophobacteraceae bacterium
TTTTTCGGGCATGGAATTCGCGCTCCGCTCCAGCAGTAAGGTTTTGCCTTGCGTGGATAATACCTGGATGGATCGTGTTTGAACTGATCCCAACGAAGCTCCCGCATTATGTCTTGCCCCTCTACCCCGCAATATGCCTCCTGGTCGCGCATACCATAATTTCCAGCGAACAGGACAACGCCGGCGAACTGGGCTCCAAGCTCGTGAGAACCATTTACGCTTCATGCCAACTGGTAATTTTGCTGCTTGGCTTAGGGGCGCTCGCCATCCCCTGGTTTCTGGAGCATCGCTTCGATCCGGTCGGCCTGATCCCGGCAACTGCGGCGGTTGCGGCGACGGCGCTTTCCACATGGAAGTTTTTCAAGCGCCGCTACGTCTACGCCGCTGCTGTCACAATCGCCGCAACTGCCCTCGTCCTGGGGCCTTCACTTCAATGGATACTGCCCAATGTCGATTGCCTGTGGCTTAGCAGGAACGTCACCAATGCGGCCAGGCAGCGCGCCGGCGACAATGTTATGCTCTGTTCTTCGGGCTACCATGAACCCAGCCTTGTTTTCCAGCTTGGGACCCGCACCCTTCTTACCTCTGCGAGCGGGGCCGCCCTTTGTCTCAGGAGCAACACCGGGGCCATGGCGTTGATAGATCGCAGAGAAGATGACGACTTCAGGAGGGAAACAAAAAATCTCGGTTTGCACGTAAAACCGGCTGGCGCATTTTATGGGTTCAATTATTCAAAAGGAAGGATTATGCTCTTGCGGTTGTACGTCGTCGATGAATCGGAAAATAGCTGAATGGAAGACAAGTGGATGGAAAAAGCAATTGCCGTTGTAGTGATTTTGTTGATCTGCGCGCTGGGTTCGTTCTGCTTTGCACAGCAGGCCGGACCTCTTTCGGTGTTCCCTCAAGCCAAGCAGTACGCACGGCCGGACGCCTCTGAAAGTGAAAGGGCCAATAAGCTCTACGAACTGGCAAGGCAAGAAAACCTGAGGCTTCAATGGGACAGTTGCCTTGCCACGAAGGCTTCTATGCGCGCCAAGCGAATGGTGACCGAGCACTATTTTGGCCATAAGGACCCTAAAACCGGTAAAAACCCGGTCTGGAAGACAGTCAGTCTATGTATTCCCGACAAAAGCAAAAGGTCTAAAGTGCCGGCCGGCGAGAACCTGGCAAAGGGCATTGATACTCCGGCCAATATTCACCAGGCCCTCATGAAAAGCCCCGCCCACCGGAAAAACATCATGGACCGGCGATTCAACCGTCTCGGAGTCGGGTGTTATGACTACATCTGTGTGGAGCTGTTCGCCGGTTTTTAGCCCGGTAAATCGCTCTTTTCTATCGAATCCCGCCGTTTCCGAGTACTTTTCATTGACACCTCGGCACTCTCCGATAGTATGCGTTTTTAGTCACCTTTCAAGCGGAAGCGGGCGTTAAGGGGGCAGGATGATAATCGGTCTAGATGTGGGGGGGACCCACACGGACGCTGTGCTGATCGGAGAGGGCCGTGTTTTGCGTCAGGCTAAGGTCGCAACGGACCATTCCAATCTCTTCCATTGTGTGTGGACTGCGCTGGACGAAGTAACCAGAGACGTGCCGCCCTCGGCAATACGCCGCGCAGTCCTGAGCACAACTCTTACCACTAATGCCATTGCTGAAGGAAAGCTGCCAAAGACCGGCGTGGTCGTATCGGCAGGCCCCGGCATAGACCCGGCCAATTTCCGAATCGGCAGCCATTATCATTGCGTATCGGGATCGATCGACCATCGCGGACGAGAGATCCAGCCTTTGGAAGAACGGGAAATCGAGGAGATAGCCGGAAGATTTCTTGCTGAAGGTGTCCGCCAGGTTGCCGTAATATCAAAGTTCTCAGTGCGAAATCCGAAGCATGAACTCAAGATGGCGGAAATCTTGCATCGTTCGTGTGACCATGTAATTCCGGGTCACCGCATTTCTGCAAACCTTAATTTCCCCCGCCGAATCGCCACGGCATGGCTCAACGCGGCTGTTCACCCTGTTCACAGGCTGTTTTTCGAGGCAGTCAAAGACTCGCTGAAAAAGAGAGGGTTCGAAATCCCCATCTTCGTGCTCAAGGCCGACGGTGGAACAATGAGTTTCGAAGCCTCTATAGAGGCGCCGGGGCAGACGATCCTCTCCGGCCCGGCGGCAAGCGTTATGGGCGCCCTCCCCTTTGCTTCCGGCGCCGGAGACACTCTGGTCCTGGACATTGGGGGCACAACGACCGACATGGCCGTACTCGCCGGCCGGGCGCCGCTGCTCGAACCGCTTGGAGGGGAAATCGGAGGGCATGGGACACTCGTACGCTCTCTAAAAACCAGATCGATTGCACTGGGCGGTGACAGCGCACTACGGGTTTTGGACGGCGAGCTTCTGATCGGCCCTGAACGCCACGGCCCGGCGATGGCCTACGGAGGTCCATCTCCAACGCCGACCGACGCTCTTTTTGTCCTTGGAAGGGCCCGGAACGGGGATGCCGATGCATCCCTGCGCGGTTTGCGCCCTATTGCCCATCAACTCGGGATTACGCCTGAAGAGGCCGCCGGCCGAGTTTTGGACTTATCGTGCGAAAAGATAATTTTCGCTGCCCGTAAGATGATCGAAGACATCAACCGCAAGCCGGTCTATACCGTAAAAGAGCTGCTTTCCGGCTATAAGGTCAGGCCCGTTGAAATCCTGGCGCTCGGAGGTCCCGCACCTTTTTTTGCTCCCCGCATTGAAAAGCTCATTGGAATTCAGACCAGCGCAGTGCCGCAGTGGCAGGTGGCCAACGCCCTGGGAGCGGCTATGGCCAAAAATACAAGCGAAGTAACTCTTTTCGCAGATACTGAAAGAGGCATTGCCTTGGCCCCCGAAGAATCATTCACCTGCCGGGTCGGCAAGGATTTCGACCGAAAAGCCGCAATCTCGCTTGCCTTTGAGCTGCTTCGGGAAAAGTGCGTCAAAGCCGGCGTGCCGGAATCCGAACTCGATCTCGAGGTAGTCGAGGACATTCAATTTAATATGGTCAGGGGTTTTTACACCGCAGGGCTAAACATTCGCGTGAAGGTCCAGACCAGGCCGGGGCTGATCCCGGAGTATCAGGACCTGGCGCAGTCAATGTTTAATTGCTGCCTTCTCCCATGAGCTATTTAAGGCTAAAAAAATGCTCTCAGCAACGACCAGAACCGGTCTCGTATTCTTCCCCGCTTTCGATTGGGCGATCAGCCCAACGCATCCCGAGCGTGAGGAGCGCCTCCTTTACACACAAGACCAGATATGCGAAGAGGGTATTCTCGACATTGAAGGGATCGTGGAATTCAAGCCTGACATTGCCAAGATAGAAGACATTCAACGCGTCCACTTCTGCGTTCCCGATGAGCGGAGCGTAATCACCGACTCGCACCTGATAAGCGCAGGGGGGGCGAAGAAAATCGGCGTGGAGGTGCTCGAAAAAAATATTGCACGAGGTTTCGCTCTGGTTCGCCCGCCCGGCCATCATGCGATGAGGGTGGTCCACGGGGCTCGAGGCTTCTGTAATATCAATATCGAAGCCATGATGATCGAATACCTGCGCCAGACCTACGGCGTGGATCGCGTAGCCATAGTTGATACCGACTGCCACCATGGCGACGGCACTCAGGACATTTACTGGCACGACCCCGACACGCTCTTCATATCGGTGCATCAGGACGGACGCACCCTGTACCCCGGCTCCGGGTTTGTACCAGATTTTGGCGGTCCAAACGCCGCCGGAACAACGATCAATTTGCCCCTGCCTCCCCAGAGCTCCGAAGAAGGGTTTCTCTATGTGCTTGAAAACGCAATCCTGCCTATGCT
>JBELAB010000345.1:0-3830 GCA_049509275.1 Syntrophobacteraceae bacterium
TCGTGGGCGCTTGCTGGAGCGAAGATGTTGCCGGGTCAAACGGCGTAGGGACCGTCCTGGCAATGGGGGAGCCGCTCCAGATCTATGGGTGTGAACATTTCTGCGTCAATTCCCGCAGATGGTCTTGCTCGGGAGCGCCGATTCATAACGCTGAGGGTGAAATGATCGGGGCCATCGATATGACCGGCCCTCATGAAAAGGCCAACCCTCATACCCTGGGAATGGTTGTGGCTTCGGCGCATGCGATAGAGAACGAATTCCGCTACAGAAAAGCCCTGGCGGGAATTCAGGAAGCGCACAGCTTTCAAAAGACGGTCATTTCATCGATCCCTGAAATAATCATCGCCATCGACAACGATGGAATCATTTCTCTTATGAATAATAATGCCAGGAAAATATTCGGCGCGAGCGCGCAAAGGTTTATAGGCAGGAGACTGGGAGAGCTTTGGAGCAGGAATCCCAACATCATCCAACTCATAGCCGGAAATGAATCCCTGACCGACGTAGAGGTGCGGCTATCTTTAAAGAACTCCCAGGCGGACTTTACCCTGACTTGCAATCCAATCCTTTCCACGAACAGGGTAACCGGAAAGATCATCATTCTCAATGAGATCAAGCGGGCCAGGACTCTTGCTGCGAGAATGATGGGGGCTAAGGCGAAGTTTCACTTCGAGGACATCATCGGGCGCAACGCCGTGTTCCTCGAAACTGTGAGGCAGGCCCAGATAGCTTCCCGGATAAACTCCAACGTTCTTCTGTTGGGCGAAAGCGGTACGGGCAAGGATATTTTTGCTCAGGCCATTCACAACACCAGCAGCAGAAGGGACGGACCCTACGTGGCCATTAACTGCGCTACAATTCCGAGGGACCTGATTACCAGCGAACTTTTCGGCTATTCCGGGGGAGCTTTCACCGGTTCGAGGAAAGGGGGGAGCCAGGGCAAGTTCGAGCTGGCCGACGGCGGTACGATATTTCTCGACGAGATAGGGGAAACGCCCCTGGAGGTGCAGGCCGCGCTTCTGCGGGTCATAGAGGATAAATCCATAATCAAGATCGGCGGCACGAAGGTCACGACCGTAAACGTGAGGATAATTGCCGCAACCAACAAACAGTTGAAAGAAGAGGTCCGGAAGGGGAAATTCAGGGAAGACCTCTATTACCGTTCCAACGTATTCACGATCCGCATGGTCCCGCTCAGGAAAAGAATAGAGGACATCCCGCTGCTGGTGGACTCTTTCATAAAGAACATCAGCAGGTCGATGGGCAAAGAGATCGTCAGCATTGACTCCATGGTGATGGAATACTTTATGAGCTACCAGTGGCCCGGAAACGTAAGAGAGCTTCAAAATGTTCTGGAAAGAATGATCAATATCGCGCACACCTCAAAGCTGGCGGTAGATCTTCTGCCGCGCGAGATTATCCGTTCGCGGTCCTCGGAGAATGCGGAAGAAGATGTCGAACCGGTCGACACAATGGAGCGCGGACTGATCCTGAGGCTGCTCGGGTCTAGTCTCACCAAAAAGAACATTGCCAAAAAACTGGGTATTTCGAGAAGCACCCTGTACCGCAAGCTGGAAAAATATGAATTGGATCTGTCTTAACGTCTATCGTCCCATTGACCGATTCTTATACAACAACGAATATCACATATAGTATTGAGGCTTCAATGAACTGTTGAGAATTCAAAGAATAGTGAACGGTGAACAGTGAACTGAAAAAAGGCTTCTCTTGCTTCCTGCTTCCTGCTTCCCGCTTCCTGCTTCCCGCTCACTCATCACTCTTCCCTCTTCACTCATCACTGCTGTTCCGATGGTCCATAAGCCCCGCAACAGGACTTGCCGGTAGAAAGTATTAGGTCAGCAATAAAGATACCCTGAGTCATGACAAAATTCTTGACAATTTAGAAAATCTATGAAATTCTAACAAAGGTATTTTTTTATCCCAAATTTCCAGCCTTTTCCAATTGCAGTATTCTCCGCCATTCTCTCGGAGGAAGATATGCTGCGTCAAGTAGACCCTCGGCAGTCCAATGCGGTTTACCCCTCGAAAAAGGAGCATCGTATGTGGAGACCGACAGTCGTCCTGTTGTTGATCGTCCTTGCCGGCGCCGGCTGTACTCATTTGATGCCCCCCCAAAAAATCCCCACGGACCGGCAAGATTATCTTGAGGCCGTCTCCAAATCCTGGAAGGAACAACTCCTCAGGAATGTCGTTACCCTGCGTTACGGTGAGGCATTGACCAGCCTCGAAATGACCTCGATAACTACAGGTTATGAACTGGATTCCAACTTAACCGCTGGTAGTACAGCATACTTGCACAAAACCCCTGCAGCGCCTGCTTATGATTTGACCTCGGTCGGTGGCTCTCTTACTTACACGGTCAGGCCCACGATCACCTACGTCCCCATGAGGGGCGATGCTCTGCAAAAAACCATGATCGAGCCGATATCCCCATTAAGAATTTTAAAAGGTCTCCAATGCGGATGGGAAGCTGATTTCATCTTTCCCTGCAGCGTCAGATGCATCAATGACTTGCGAAGCCCCTGGGACCGTGACTTTTTTCTGTTCGCTGACACATTGCAATATCTCAAGAACAGAGGGGTAATTCGAATAGTTGTGGAGGAACCGGTGGAGCCGAAGGTGACCAAGGTACCTGATGAATTTACAATTACTCTGAACGATAAGACACAGGGGACAGTGAAGAACCCGCCTGTGCAGGGATCGAGCGGAAAGGATGTCGCAAAACCCAAGCCGGGAAAAAATTGTGAGGAAGAAGCGGACAAGAAAAAGAAAGACAAGGAGGATAGCCCGATTGGTTACTTGGTGGTGGACCACTTCCGCGCTAAGAGTGAAGATGCTCGGTGCGGTGATTTAAAGGGCTGCGTGAGCGAAAGTGTTGAGCACTGCAATTGCGTTAGCAACGAAGATCGTGCTGACTGCATAAGCACGAGATTAAAATACTTAGGGTACGATGTGCCACATGCTAATGACGAAGCTTCAAAGAGCCGCACTAGTGGCAACAGTTTATATGACTACGTTAAAGAAAGTCTAAAGAACGACCCAAAAGCGGTTCGTTTGAGCTCGGATTTAGAGTACTGCGTTGATGAGCGCGAAACTCTAGAGCGCAAAGTATGTAGATTGAAGCATTTCTTATGGCCGGATTATTATGATGAAAAAACCGGAGGAAAAGAACAGATCTGGCAGGAGTCGTATAAGCACACTTGCAAAGAATGTCACTTTACCCCGGATAACACGCCTAAGTTCCAAACCTGCGACTGGCCGAAAATCATCGGGACCGTTTCCTGCGCCAAGAACTGGAAGCATCCGATTGACAACATCAAACAAAATGAGCTCGATAAGATTGAAAACATCAATTCAGGTGAACTCAAGGGAATCATCTCCTGGCTTAAACATTCCTCTGAAGAATACGAAGTATACAAAGTCATCGATGCCGACCAGAAGCTCCCGCTGGACCCATACTGTTACACAATTGTTATGCAAACTCAGTCGATTTTGCAAACCCTCACTATGCTCTCCAGGCTTATCGAAGTGCCTGAGGACCACAAAACGAAGAAAAAGACAGAACCATATAAAGCCAACTATAGAGAGATGTCGGATAGGCTCAAGTTAAAAATTAGTTACAACAAACAATACCCTGAAAATCCCTTTGTAGCCATAAAATACCGCGACTTCTGGTTCTTTATTGATGACGATGACTATCATTCTAAACAAGCCTTTACCTCCATAGAAGGTATCTTGTCCATGTCTGAGACCGGCACCAAAGAAGGGACCCCAGTGCTCACCTTGCCGGTGCAATAAGTACCTCGGGC
>JBELAB010000346.1:0-3826 GCA_049509275.1 Syntrophobacteraceae bacterium
GAGCTTGGAAAAGTTCAGCTCGGGTAACGAGACGGTGGGCTGGTTGGAGAGCCGTGAATATGCATAAGACCCGTCGATCTTCGGGAAAAAGTCTGCTCTAGCCTGCGAGACCTTTTCGCCGGCCACCGAGACGTCCTCGAAAGCGGCCCTGTAAGCCATGTTGTGCGCCAGCGCATATTCTACGGCGGCTTCTTTGCTCAGAGGCTGGGGCAGGTCGATGCGTGCAACTTCTCCCCACGCTGTTAAGGGGACAAATAAGCCGAGAAGTACGAAAAGGATGTTTAAGCGTTTCATTGCTGCACCTGGCGCCGCCGTTTGAGCAGCTTCACCATTTCCGGGAAGCTAAGTTCCGAAAGAGAGCCGATCACTTTGTCCGCCTCAGTAAGTTCAGGTACTGAAAACGAGTTTGTAACGGCAATGACCAGAAGTCCCGCCGATTTGGCCGATCGGATCCCGGCGAGGGTATCTTCTATTGCAATGCAGTTCATCGGGTCAAGGCGCCTGGATCCCTGGAGCTGCCTCAGCCGCTCTATTGCAAGAAGATAGGTCTCAGGGTCGGGCTTGCTCTTCTTTACTTCGTCTGCAGCCACAATTGCGAGAAACGCTCTTTTGAGACCTAATGATGCAATGAATGCTTCCACTTCATGCCGGAGCGCCCCTGAGGCTACAGCCATCGGGATTCCTCTGTCCAGCAGTTCCTTTACCAGTTCAACTACTCCGGGAAAACTGGGTACCCCCTGTTCGATGATCTCCCGGAGGGCCGTTGACTTGGCTTCTATCAGCCTCTCGAGAGTCGCTTCCTCAAGCTCGATCCCCGCCTCTCTAAAGGCGTGGATGAAAGTGTCCCGGTCGTCAAAACCGATAAAATACCCGATGTAGCGGGCATAATCATGTCCCAGGCGCAACGGGACAAGCACCTTCTGGAAGGCCCTGTAATGCAGCGGCTCGGTATCCACGAGAATGCCGTCGCAGTCGAATATTACCGCCTGAGGGTCCGGGGCGGAGTCGGATGCCATACAAGCCAACTAAAGCTCCCTGGGAAATTTCATGATTGAGTCGCCTGTTTAGCACTTTTTCATGCTTCTGAAAATTCTTTTCATTTCAAACGATAACGGGTCCTTGCGACGCGATTGTCCTAAACCCTTTTCTCCTTCGCAAGAGGTGCTGGTGGAGCGAGCGCCCGAATGCCGCCGAGGGAGAACCGGGTGATATGATCGGCAATTTGTTCGATGCGGGTCGGATCGAAGCTCGGCGGATGGAGAGCCTCAATGATATGCCTCGCGGTATGATGGTGCAAACATTGTCCAACTATGCTGAGCGCGGTCAGGAACGTCGTCTCGCTCTCATCTCCGTCCGGTGACTTTTCTTCGTGCATCAGTTCCCGCACAATGCCGGCCAGATATGTGTAAAGAGGGCGGATCGAGTTTTCCAGCACTTGCTCGAAGGCGCCGCTCGGCTCGGCGATTTCCTGCGCCATGAGCTTTCCATGCCAGGCAGGGAGGCCTTCAGCCATAAAACGTAAAAGAAACGAGTGAATATATGCTCGAAGTTTTTCCTCCGCTGTAGCTTCCTGCGTGAGCCCTAAATCGGGCGGATATCTGCTCGCCGCCAGTTGGAGTGAATAACCGAAGATAGCCTCATAGAGCCCCTTCTTGTCCCTGAAGTGATAGTTGACCGAGCCGACGTGAGTACGGGCACGCTTGCAGATCTGTCTAACAGTAGATGCTCGAAAACCATGCTGGGCAAACACATCTCCTGCCGCCTCGATCAGCCTTGCTTTCGTGTCCTCGCTGTGTGTTGAGTTTTCGGGCATGTCGAAACTCCGCAAAAAGATACTGGCACTCATTTGAAACAAACGTTCCAAACGAGTGTTTCAGACGCGTGTACCTGTTTCGCCTGGATTTGTCAATACTGTTTTTACAAGCCGACCCGGAAGAATAGCGCTGCAAAAAACTTTCCCGGAAGCCGTCCTTTGAAGTTAAAATAGAATTTGAAGCGTGTTGCCCGCAGGCGGGTTTGAGCCCTGGCAAATCCAACACTCTTCGTTATATGGCCGAAGCCGGTTTGCACATTTAGGAGTCGTTTGTTGCTGTCCGTAAATGACGTCTCGAAATATCTGGGAAAGAGGGAGCTTTTTCATGGGGTGTCCATGCACGTGCATCCCGGCCGGAGGATCGGCCTTATAGGTCCCAACGGATCCGGCAAATCCACTCTGTTCCAGATATTGCTTGGCGTTATTGAACCCGATTCAGGCAGTGTCGCCAAAACCAGGGGCCTTCGAATCGGACATCTTCCTCAGGAAATGGTTCCGGCGCGAAACAAATCCGTTCTGGCCCGCGCTATGGACGTCCATGAGGATGCACAGCAACTTAGGGCCGAACTGGAGTCCATCCAACTGGAGCTGGATCGCGAAAAGGACCCGCAGGTTCTGGCCGTCCTTGCAACGAAACACGCCGGGGCGCTCGAACGGGTCGAGTACCTTGTTGGATACGACTTTGAAGCAAGAGCGGGAAAAATTCTTGAAGGCCTGGGGTTTCGGAGCAGCCAGTTTGGCATTCCGGTATCGGAGCTTAGCGGTGGTTGGGTGATGCGTCTTGAGCTGGCGAGGCTTCTTTTGTCGGAACCCGACCTGCTGCTGCTCGACGAGCCGACAAACCACCTCGATCTGGAATGCCTTTTGTGGCTGGAAGACTATCTTCTGAACTGCCCGTCGGCTTTTATCGTGGTCTCGCACGACCGTGCTTTTCTCAATAGAACGATTCAGCGCATAATTGAAATCGAGGGTGGGGCGCTCCAAGAATACGCCGGGAATTATGATTTTTACCTCGAAGAGAAGGCTAAGCGCATGGAAGTGCGCCTTGCGACTTACAAAAACCAGCAGGACCGGATCAGGCAGCTCGAAAGATTCATAGACAGGAACCGCTACGATAAAAAGACGGCCGGTCAGGCTCAAAGCCGCATAAAGATGCTGGAAAGAATGGACAAAGTTGAAGCCCCGGTTGCGGAGTCGCAAATCCATTTTTCATTTCCTCCACCGGTCCGCTCAGGGAAAAGAGTTATCGAGCTGCGGGACGTTAGCAAATCCTACGGCGATACCAACGTCTATTCCGGGATAGACCTCGTTATAGAGCGCGGGGACAAAATCGCTTTTCTCGGTCCTAACGGGGCTGGAAAGAGCACCCTTTTAAAGCTCCTCGCCGGGGTTGTCCCGCCGAGTTCCGGAGAGCTGTCAGTGGGCTTTCATACAAGGGCCGGCTACTATGGGCAGCATCAATGGGAGCAGCTCAATCCAGACGCCACAGTCTTCGAGGAGGCGCTAGGCGTATGCGGCGACATGCTCCAGACGCAGTTGCGCGGGCTTTTGGGGGCCTTCCTGTTTCATGGGGAAGACGTTCTGAAGAAAACGGTGGTGCTGAGCGGAGGTGAGAAGGCGCGCCTGGTCCTTTGCAAGCTCCTGCTTCAGCGTGCAAACTTTTTACTCCTTGATGAGCCGACAAACCATCTCGACATTTCATCCAGGGTGGTGCTGGAAAAAGCTCTTGGCGATTTCCCCGGAACAATTTGTTTTATAAGCCATGACCGGCGGTTCATAAACGCTGTGTCAAACAAGGTTCTGGTGGTAAAATCGGGCGAGATTCACATTTTTCCCGGCAACTACGACGACTTTCAGCGAATTTGGAGAACTCGCCTCGATGTCCCGCCTCAGAACGCGGCGAAGGGAAAACCAGGGGGCAACGGTTCCGGCGCAAAAGGGCGCACCGTCCAAAAAAGAGCCGAGGCGGAGTGGAGGAACCAACTCTTCGGCGTCAGAAAACCGGTTCAGGAC
>JBELAB010000347.1:0-3811 GCA_049509275.1 Syntrophobacteraceae bacterium
TGATAGGCGGCCACTCTCTCCTTTATCGTCGCCTTGTCCCTTATGATAACTTCCGGAGGTACATCCTTTATAAAGAAAACGGCCCACTCGTACTTTCTCAACAGGTCCCTCAACTCCGCGGGCTTCATAGTGTTGGGGGGACATTGAGCCCCTGCGCCATATCCGAAACATCGTGGTATCTGGCACTTCATCGGTACCCGCTCGTCCACCGGAATTTGTTCGGCTCTAACGATCCTGGCGTTAGAGGCGCCAAGATCAATAGCTTTTTGTCTGTATCTTTCCAGGTCTGCGCTTAACTGTTCGTCGTTCATATCAACCCTGATTTTTCTTATCGGCGCCACGATCTATCCTTTCCTTATGAAAAAATTAAGGACGAATTCCACCACAAAGACGCAGAGTTAATCAAATTTAAAACGAATTTAGTAGCTTAAGTGCATAGTTCGTGCTTTTTCTGGCAGAAAATGTCTTTACGCCAGGGCCAAATTACCGGCCAGACACGGAATGACAACAAGTTCTTTGATCTTGAGACCCATGGTGAGCAGTTGAGACCCCAGCTTAGTAAGGTAGTACTTGTAGGTGCTGCCGATCTTGCTGATGAGGCCATGGGCATGGAGCCGCTTGATAATACGGGAGATCTGGGCGCTTGTTTTTCCGGACAGTTTGCGCCTCAGGTGCTTGTTTTGGAAGCCGCTGATCGTGAACTCTCCACTCGCTATGGACTCAAAGAGCAGCTGGTCCTGATCATCAAAGAGGTTGAAACCTTTGTAGGAGCGGGAGCTGTCGACAATGGTTTTGGTGATTTTTTCCAGCTTGCTGATTCCAACTGTAGGATCATCGATGGCGGAGATAAACTCGAGGTACCTGTGGTTGGCTGCAAACAGAAGCTGCTGAAGGGCTGTAAGTGAATAAATGCCTTTCTTCATTTGGGCGAGTTTTTTTGATTCCGTACCATCGTGGTGTTCTACCAGGCGGTAGTGCTTGAAAAAGGAAACATCATTGACGGTGGTCTCGATTCGAAGGATGAGACCGAATTTGTCGTACATTTTGATGGAAACAGGCCCCATGGTGTGTTTAATCCGAGTTCCTTCAATGCGCGTGTTGAAATTGTTGCCCATCTCGTCCTTGTAGCGGTAATCGAGCTTTCTGCCAAGAAAGGTGGCTATGTTCTCAGGCTTTACGGTATGGATGGCAGTGCGGGTAAGGTGGCCATAGATTAACTGGAGGTCCTTTTGATGTTTGAAGACAATGTCGGTGGCGTACTCAGCCTGCATGATGCTCCAGTGGTAGCGAAAGCCGAATTGCTTAATAATGGGGCAATATTGCCCGGCAAAAAAATCGAGCCTCTGGTGGAGGGGCTCCACCTTAAAGCCGTCACTGAGACTTTGTGCCCGGTCCAAATCCGCAATCGCCGCGAAAACATTGTCCATGAGAGTAAAGGGGATGTCATTATCGCTTAGACTGACAGCCAGCCGGGAGTGGCCGTTGAAATAGATTTGCAGGCGAAATGGACACCAGGTGGGCACACGAACATAACAAAGCCCGAGCTGTTCATCGATGACGTAGAAGTAATAATGCAAACACTTGCCGTCATCAGGTCTGAGGTAGGTCTTGTTGGTCTGTTTGTTATGCCATGGTTTATAAGTTTGACAAGGCTCCATGGCCGAGAAGATATGAACAATGCCTGGATGCGAACCGCGAGCACTGAGGATGTCACGGATGCGGTCTTCCTTTCTGAAGTTTTTCTTTCGGATAAACTCGATCTCCAGACCGTTTGCCTTGGCAATCTGCTCGGCATTATTGCGTAGCTCTTCTCGGAGTGGTTCGGCAAAGCGTGGGTAATCAAAAATCTTAATTTTATTGAGATACAGGAATCCAGTCATCCCTTCGGCGTAGCACAAAGTGGGAAGGGTACCCTGGATGACAACGCGGTCAAAGCAGGAGACAACCCCCAAGATTTTATTGGAATAACGTTGTGTCAAAAGCATCGGCTCCAACTCCTCAGTTTTATGAGCAGCACGGAGTGGATATAGAACAATACTTGTTCGGACGCCATTACCTTTTTGGTTCCGGCTCGTCCGGGTTAGGGATTCAGGAATTTAGGGATTCAATTCCCCAATTCCCTAATCAATAGCCATTCCTGTTAATCCTGTTAATCCTGTCTAGGCTTTTCTCTGTGCCTGCGGTTAACGCTTACGTTCGGCGACAACCTCGGCAATATGTTTGACCTTAATCTTGCCACCCCTTTTTTCCATTCCGCCCCTCAACTGCAAAACGCATCCAGGGCAGTCGGTCACAAGCGTTTGCGCCCCGGCAGCCTCGATATTGTCCAGTTTTCGCTTCAGCAGTTCAGCCGATATCTCAGGGAAATCGATTGAAAACGATCCGCCAAATCCGCAGCAGACGTCCTCATCCTTTGCAGGAACATATTCAAGACCGGCTGTCGAAAGAAGCTCACGCGGCTCCTTCGTAACTCCCAACCCCCGGCATAGATGGCATGGCGAGTGATAGGCCACCTTGCCCCCGGCCCTCCGGAATTCCTCGGGACCCACTTTCAACACTTTAATCATAAACGAACTGAAATCGATCAGCTTGTCCCTTAGCTGGCTCACCTTCACCGCAAGACCAGGCTCCTCCGAGAGCAGTTTCCGGTAGTTTTCTTTCAGGTGTGAGCCACAGGAGGCGCATAGCGTAACTATATAATCATAGTCAGCCGGATCGATGGCTTTGAGGTTCTGAACCGCAACATCCTTTGCCGTCTCCCGCTCACCCATCATTTGCGCGGGCAGGCCGCAGCAGGTTTGTTCCATTGGATATTCGAGCTGGACGTCACGGTCCCGGCAGAGCCGCAAAAGCGCCTGCCCCTGTTCCGGATAGACGAAATCGCTCAGGCAGCCGCCGAATAAAGCCACCCGATAGCGAGGGTTGTCAACGTGCCGGTTGATGCTCTCCCACATGTCTCTTAACGGGACTTTCGCGACTACGGGTAACCTGCGGAAACTGTGCTCTTCGGAGAAAAGAAAGGGCAGATGCCGCAGATACTGCCCTTCTGCAAAAGGTTTTTGCGCAAGGGACGCTCTTCGGAGTAAAAAGTGAAACAGGCGGCGGTTCTCGAGGGCTTTTTTGAGCAGCAGGTTTTTGAACGGCTTTTTACCCTCCAGGTTCAGAACCGTACGGTGGACCTCTTTTATAAGGTAAGGCAGGTCAATCCCGGTGGGACACACCGACTTGCACGCCTGGCAGTTCAGGCAGTTTTTGACGATGGCCCGAGCGTTCCGCCGTCCGTGATAAAAATAGGTCAAAATGAGCCCTATTGCGCCGATGTAAACATGGCCGTAGCTGTGGCCGCCAACAAGTTTGTAGATGGGGCAAACATTCGCGCACGCCCCACAGCGGATGCACCTGAGGGCCTGCGAGAAAACGGGGTCCCCGGCAAGCGCAAGGCGCCCGTTATCCAGAAAAACTATGTGCATTTCCTTTTTTAAATCAGGAGAAGACTTACACTCGGTTGGGCCGGTTATCCAGGTTACGTAAGTGGAGATGAGCTGGCCGGTAGCGTTGCGAGGAAGCGCCATAAGTACTCGGAGGGCAGATTTCATATCCGGGATAAGCTTATCCACCCCAACCAGGGCGACATGTATTCGAGGCAGAGTGGTTACAAGACGCCCGTTGCCCTCGTTTGTGACAAGCCCAATGGCGCCGCTCTCCGCGATGGCGAAGTTTGCGCCGCTTATCCCCATGTCGGCTTCCAGAAATTTCTGCCGGAGCTCGCGCCTGGCTATCTTCACCATCCCGTTGATGTCGTCAGGGTCCT
>JBELAB010000348.1:0-3806 GCA_049509275.1 Syntrophobacteraceae bacterium
AAGCGCATAATGCTTTTGAATGCCCGGCAAATTCAAAGAGTATATGGGAAAGAGCGGATCATCCTCCTTGCCATCGAAGACATCACCGAGCGCAGGGAGATAGAAAATGGGCTGGAAAAAGCCCATGAAGAATTAGAAGGATTGAACATCGAGTTAAAGCGTACCTCTCGGGTAAAATCTGAATTCCTGGCCAACATGTCGCATGAGCTCAGGACCCCGCTTAACTCCATTATCGGTTTCTCTGAGGTATTATACGACGAGACGTTCGGGCCGCTTAATGAGAAGCAGAAGAAATATGTTAATAATGTTTTAGCCAGCGGAAAGCACCTCCTATTACTGATAAATCAAATACTTGATATGGCAAAAGTTGAATCCGGGAAGATGATGCTGGCATTATCCAGCTTATCCATGAAAAGCCTGTTAAATGGTATTTCACTGCTGGTAGCGGATATGGTCAGTAAAAAGAAGCTTCAAATGTTTCTTGAAATAGCCGAAGATGTGCCGAATATTATGGCTGATGAACTCAAGGTAAAAGAGATAATTTACAACCTGCTTTCAAACGCAATTAAATATACCCCGGAGGGTTCTAAAATCGGCATGCGGGCGAAGAAAGTCGATTCCGAGGTAGAAATAGTGATCTGGGATACGGGGGTCGGTATCGCACCTGAAAACATGGGGAAAATATTTGAAGGGTTTTTCCGTGTCGATACTCCATATTCCAGGGTAACCGAGGGGACCGGACTCGGTTTGCCGCTCTCTAAAAAGCTGGTTGAGCTGCACGGCGGGAAGCTTTCTGTAGAATCAGAGGGACCAAATAAAGGTACCTCGGTCCGGTTTACTTTGCCTTATATCCACCAGGATGGTGTGGAATGAAAAAGAAAGCACTAGTTGTGGATGATGATGCAAACAATCTGATGCTGGGAAAAGACCTTTTGGAGGTAGCCGGCTTCGAAGTATTTGAAGCTGAAGATGCATCGAGCGGAATTGCCATTGCCAGGAAAGAAAAACCGGATATTATAATTATGGATGTGCGGCTTCCTGATATGCGTGGTTCCGAAGCCGCCAGGATATTGCGTCAATACAAAGAGACACGCGATATTCCCATTGTTTTTGTTACTGCTTCCGTTATGGCAGAAGACAAAGGAGAATTAGACGGCATAGCTAACACACGATTTATAGGTAAGCCTATAAATACACGAACCTTTGCTAAAGAAATAATCCAATTTATCACGTGAGCTTTCTAATATGTTGAAAAGCCAATTTCAAAAGAGATAGGGGATGAAAGACAAACCGGTAATTTTAGTTGTTGATGACCAGCCCCAAAACGTTGAACTTCTCGAAGCACGCCTTGTTCCGCAGGGTTATGAAGTTATCACGGCGGCAAGCGGTGAAGAAGCACTGGCGAAGCTGTCTGGTAATCAAATCGATCTGATTCTGCTGGACGTAATGATGCCCGGCATGGATGGTTTTGAAGTTACCCGCAGGGTCAGGCAAGATAAAACGCATCGACTGCTTCCGATAATTTTGGTTACCGCATTGCGGGAAACGGAAGATCGGGTAAAGGGCATTGAAGCCGGTTGTGATGATTTTATTTCAAAGCCTTTTGATAAGGTGGAGCTTCTGGCACGCGTCGGGTCCCTGCTAAAGGTCAAGGAATACAACGACTTGATGTCTAATTACCGTAAAGAGCTGGAGTCCGAGGTAACCATGAGGACCGGGGAATTAAAGCGTGCCCTTGAGAGGATAAAAGCAGCTTCGCTGGAGACAATTTACCGGCTGTCCGTGGCCTCTGAGTACAGGGACGCGGACACTGGCGCACATATCAAGCGCATGAGCCGTTATTCCGCTGCCGTTGCCCGCGGCATGGGACTGGACGAAAGTACCGTTGAAAACATTCTTTATGCAGCGCCCATGCATGATGTGGGTAAGATAGGCATCCCCGACTCGATACTGCTGAAACCAGCCAGACTTGACCCGGCGGAGTGGGAAATTATGAAGCAGCATACGGTCATCGGCGCCAAAATCCTCACGGGCTCGGACGCAGAATTCATCAAACTGGGAGAGACTATAGCCCTGAACCATCACGAGAAGTGGGATGGAAACGGCTATCCAAATAGTCTGAAGGGTATAAAGATACCAATCGCCGGCCGCATCGCGGCAATCGCAGATGTATTCGATGCCCTTACCTCAAAACGACCCTATAAGGAACCATTCTGTGTGGAGAAGTCACTGGCCATTATCAGGAAAGGAAGGGAAAAGCACTTTGATCCGGATGCGGTGGATGCTTTCTGTGCCATCGAGGACGAGATACTCACTATCAAGGATCAATATGCTGACGATATTCAACTAGCGCAAACCTCGGATCGGCGCATGTCCAATGGGGTCCCGGGACCCGGCGCTTTTTCTCCGACGCTTGCTTGAGTTCAAAAAGATCGGGGCCCCTCGCGAGTCCCCCAACCACCCTCCGGTTTGATCCCGCAGACGGCCGTCTGGAATTTGATCTCAAAAAAAATACCAGTTCGGTTATCCCCAATCAGAAATACTGTAATCTGTCGATCCTCCGAAACGGCGGAGATTTTCCCTGAAGCTCCGTAGACTCTTGGTCGGGCTGATAAACAATGCTTGGATATCCGAAGGACGGGAACTTAATTCATGTGTTGCTCGTTGAGGACGACGAAGACGATTACAGGCTGATTTCAACGCTTCTTGGGGAAGTGATCTCGACCCGTTATTTCGTAAAAAGGGTCCCCGACTTTGACGGCGCAGTTTTAGAGCTTCAACGCAACTCCATTGATGTTGTGCTCCTGGATTATCTGCTCGGCGCCAAAACGGGCCTGGATGTGCTGAAACACATCGAAGGGTTGCTCACAAGGCCGCCGGCCATTCTGCTTTCGGGATACGCGGACTATTCAGTCGACCTCGAGGCGATAAAACACGGGGCGGCCGATCGTATCGACAAGTCGCAGCTCAGCCCCGATGTGCTTGAGAGGTCCATCCGGCAATCGCTTGAGCGCGAAAAAGCAAAAAATTATCTGAGACGTCTTAACTGCATCCTCAACATGCTCAAAGAGTGCGGCCTCGCCATAGCCCAGGCAAGCGGGGAGGAAGGTCTTTATCAGGAAATATGCCGCATTGCCGTCGAAGCCGGGGGATATATGTTCTGCTGGGCGGGACTGACGGACGGGCATGGCGCCCTGCTGCCGGTTGCCTGCGCAGGAGTCGAAGACGGATACCTCCGAGACATCGGCGCCGGTTCAAAAGATGGGGAAACCGGGCGAGGTCAATTGGGCGTTCCGATCCGAACGGAAGACCCATTCGTGATCAAAGACATTGGTTCGGACCTCGCTTTAGGACCCTGTGGCGCCGACGCAATGAAACGGGGCTATGCCTCATACATCACCCTCCCTCTTCTGGTTCACCACGAGTTTGCAGGCTCACTCAATATTTATTCCGGCGAGACTGACGCCTTCGATGAAGAGGCGGTGCACCTTCTGCGCGATCTGGCGCGGCAACTCTCTTTGCGCATATCTTATCTTAGAAACAGGTTGGAGCTTGACCGGACTCAACGAGCACTTAAGGAAGGGGTTGAGTTTCTGAGGCTCCTGATGGACACCATTCCCAATCCGATTTTTCATAAAAATGCCGAACTGCGCTACGAAGGCTGCAATAAGGCATACGAGGACCTTACCGGACGAAAAAGTGAAGAGATTGTAGGGAAAAACGTCTTTGAGACAGGAGTTGTTAATATTCCCGAAAATTGCCACGCCATGGATTTGGCCCTGCTTAAAGGGGGGGGCTCGCGCACC
>JBELAB010000349.1:0-4275 GCA_049509275.1 Syntrophobacteraceae bacterium
CCGACGAGTCACGGTTGGACCCATTCTCGGCGGCTCTTGCAGCCTCGGTCCTAAGGAGTTGTGAATCAAAAGCAAAGGGCAGATAAAATAAAGGTTGCATCCGTCATCCATATCAGAGTGAAGAGTGAAAAACCAATTTCTACAATACAACAATGCAATAGTGAATAGTGAAGAGTGAAGGGATTGAGGGATTAGCCTTTATTTGCGAGTTAATCCGTGCGGGATGCCGCCTGAAGCGTCACGGCAGCGGACATGACATATACATGAATGAAATACGGGCAAACCCTAATTAACAGGGTAAACCGCCGGCTCTGCCTGCGGACTCGCAGAGTTTGACATTTCCGGGAATGACGATGGCGCTGTAACCAGCGATTCTGCGGACAAGCCGGGAGTGAACGGTAACTACAACCGCTTTGAGCGGTCCAAGGTTTTCCAGGCCTCCGGCTTGGCCGGAGGTATCTGACTACTTTTCGTGCCCGGATCTGGCCCGGGGCAAACGTTTTCTCAGATTAGCTCATCTTAATGTAAAATCTCAAAAAGAGTGCTGGCCGAGTCTTCGTTCCTTTGAGTTTTTAGTTTTTAGTTTTGAGTTTTTAGTTCATTAACTCAAAACCAACGTTCACGGCAAAACGGCGCCCCGGCGCCGCGCCTGTATTGCTGAGCGTTCTCTGTGACGAGGCGGGAAAAGCTCATAACCAAAGCCGGGGACAACCCGAAAGGGCTTTCTTTCTGCGAGTTCCAGACGCTTTTGAGTCAGTGTGGATGGATGCTTGATCATCAGGCCGGGAGCCATCAGATTTGGTATTCACCGGGGCGTTACCGGCTTTCCGTCCAGGAAGGCAGGAGCGGGAAGGCAAAAGGCTGTCAGGTTGAACAATTCCTTGCCAGGTATGAACTTGAAAAGGAAGGGGCTAAAAGTGGTAAAACATGATCCTTTCGACAATTGGACTGTCAACGTGTTTTTAGACGATGACGGCGAGTATCTGGCCCATTTTGTTGAGATGCCGAATATATCGGCTTTTGGTGACTCACCCGAGGAAGCATTAAGAGAGCTGGCGGTCGCGTGGGAAGGTGTGAAGGAAAGTTTCCGAAAGCATAACGAGGCAATACCTCTTGCTCCGGCGAGAAAGGGGTATAGCGGACGGTTCAACGTACGGATCGACCGGCGTCTGCATCGAGCGCTTGCCATCGAGGCTGCCCGCGCCGGCATATCATTAAACGCACTTATTGCTCAGAAATTGGCAAAGACAACCAAAACTCAAGCTTGAGATTGTCACGAGTCTGACTTTGGAGTTTTTAGTTTTTAGTTTTTAGTTAACATTCAAAACCAACGTTTCCTCTGAATCCCAGTATAAACTAATGCAAAATCTCAAAAAGAGTGCTGACCGAGTCTTCGTTGTGGATGCTGCGGATGGCCTGGGCGAAAAGCCTTGCCGCCGATACGCAGGTGATTTTTCCGCTCTCGATCACTTCCTCCCTGAGCGGCAGTGTGTCCGTAACGATCAGGCTTTCCAGGGAACTGTTGCGGATGCGCTCGACCGCGGGTCCGGAAAGCACCGCGTGAGTTACACAGGCAAATACCGCCTTTGTGCCTCTTTCAAGCAGGGTTTTGGTAGCCTCCACAAGCGTCCCGGCAGTGTCCACCATATCGTCCAGAATGACGGCCGTTTTGTTTTCCACCTCCCCTATGATGTTCATGGCTTCGGCCTTGTTGGGGTCTGTCCGGCGTTTATCGATCATTGCCAGTCCCGATTTTAGCAGCTTTGCATAAGCCCGCGCACGGGGCACCCCGCCCGCATCGGGTGACACGATGACCAGATCCCGGTGAAAATGCTCTTTTATGAAAGGCAGCAACATGGGAGATGCATACAGGTTATCGACCGGCACGTTGAAAAAACCCTGAATCTGCCCGGCATGAAGGTCCATAGTTACGATACGGTCTGCACCGACACGGGTGATAAGATCTGCCACCAGGCGCGCGGTGATCGGAACCCGCGGTTTATTCTTCCTGTCCTGGCGCCCATAGCAATAATATGGCATCACGGCGGTGATTCGGCGGGCTGAGGCACGTTTGCATGCATCGATCATCACCAGCAGTTCCATCAGGTTATCGTTAACTGGAGATGCTCCTGTCTGAATTATAAAAATATCAGCCCCTCTTACATTTTCGCCGATTTCTACTCTGATTTCCCCATCGCTGAACCTCCCGGCCACTGACTTGCCAAGAGGGATTTCCAGGATTTCGCATATGCTTTTGGACAGCGCTGGGTTGCTGTTGCCGGCGAAGACCTTCATTCCGTAAACTGCCATGCTCACCACCTCGTCACTTGGTTAAATGCTGTCAATATCATCTTCGGCGACGCAATATCCTTCATGGCCCGGCCAGTAAAGGAAACGATGGCAGTGAGGGCATTGGAGAATGTCTTCATCGCGCTGGAGTTCTATGAATTTCTGAGGCGGTATGTTCATATGGCATACCTTGCAAACGCCGTTCTCCACCGCCGAAACCGCTATGCCGGCCTGTTTCATGAAAAGGAAATCGGTTTTCTTCAAAAGCTCCGGGTTTACCCGTTCACGCACGAGTTGGCGAATGACTTCGAGACGGTCCAGCCGGCCTTTCAATTCTTCGCCCTCCTGCTGGAGGATGGCCTTGTCCTCCTCAAGCTTCCGGCGCCTTTCGGCCAGGTCCTTCTCCAGTTCAGCGACTTCCCCGCCAAGACGCTCGATCCTCTCCATAAGTTCCAGAACGCTGTCTTCACTCCTGGAGACATCCTTTTTGGTTTCATCGATCTCTTTGAGGATCGCCTGGTATTCCTTATTTGTCTTCACCTCGCTCTGGCGGGTTTTCTGGCGGCCCAAACGCGCTCCCAGATCCTCTACCTGCTGCTCGATCGAACGGTGAGTTTTCTTTGCATTGCCGTACTCCTCTTTTTTCGAAAGATATTGCCCTTCGAAATATTCGAATTCTTTTTCCAGCTCGGCAATGCGGCGGGGGGCTTCCTCATAGCTTCGGATCAACTGGTTCTTCTTGTCTTCAATCTTCTGGTACTCAATCAGACACTTTAGTTGATCAAGCAATTTCACTACCTCCTGATAAAGATACGGCGAAAACATTGCTTCATTGGCGCGCCGTCTTTCTTACTCTATCCGCTCAACGAATCACCTTGAACGGATCTATCTCGGATTTGGAAACAAAGACTTCCAACTCTGCGCCTTCAGATTTCGCCTTTGAGCGCAGAAAATCGCCAAAAGGTTCGAGGACCAGCTTCTCTGAGGCGAAATGTCCGATGTCGATGACCGCGAGTCCACTTTCCTCGGCAAATCTCGCATCGTGGTATTTCAAATCTCCGGTGACGAAAACCTCGGCCCCCGACGCAAGGACCTTTCCAATCAGGCTGCCTCCGCTGCCGGTGCAAACGGCGACCCTCGTTATCCGTTTTCGCAAATCACCGGTAATCCGGACAGCGGCTCCGCCAAGCGCCGCGTTTAATCTCGCGGCAAGCGATTCGAGCGTAGCTTCGCGAGGCAGCAGCCCAACAAGTCCAATCCCGAGGTATCGCTCGTCCCCGCAAAGAACCGCCTCAGAGTCCAAAGGCCCAATAACATCGAGCCCAAGCAAATCCTTGAGCTGAACATTTGTACCCTGAGCGGCGGCATCGAGATTGGTGTGGGCCGCTATTATGCTTATCCCGGAAAGCAGGGCCTGCCTGATGACCGATCCCGGCCATGAATCGGTCCTGACGGAATTTATAGGCCGAAAGAGCAAAGGGTGGTGCGTAACGACACACTGACATCCAAGCTCCTGCGCCTCACTGAGCACCCAAGACGCCGGGTCCAAAGCGACAAGGACCCTGGTGGCCGTGGATTCGGGATTTCCCACCTGAAGACCGCAGTTGTCCCATGATTCAACATAACGAAAAGGCGCCCAGGAATCGATCCACTGAAAAATGTCTTTTATCCGGACCATATTCGGTGCCCCTAAAATCCCCCCTGCCCCCCCTTTAGAAAAGGGGGGGAATAAAACAAGAGGGGTGTTCCTGTTGGAACACCCCTCTTGTTTTATACTTGTCCAGCGGTTCCGGTATCCTGAAGGCGCCGGGGATGTTTCTATTGCTGATGAATCCTCCGAATAAAGAATACCCCATCTCCTGAATGACCCGCCTGTTACGATGTTACCATCTGGGACTTACCTGGTGGGCCCACCTGGCCTCGAACCAGGGACCTGCCGGTTATGAGCCGGGTGCTCTACCAAACTGAGCTATGGGCCCGTCTTTG
>JBELAB010000035.1:0-12482 GCA_049509275.1 Syntrophobacteraceae bacterium
GTAAATCCGGGCTGACCATTTTCGGTCCCACTTACACTTCAATAGCGAGCTACACAGCATCCAATTTGGACCGTTACTTCGAACTTCTTTCGTTATCCACTGAAAATGCTAAAGGTCATATTTTGGCGATCTGCTTAATGTTTGGGGTGCCGATCGCTTTTGCAATCAAAGCTTCCTTTGAGTCTGTACTCTATAAAGAGGAAACGAGATCCGGCCATAGGATTGCTGTTTATGCGCTTTTGATTTTAGTCAGCCTTATTTTGGTTGCCAGTCTTTTTACAGCCTCTATTGCAGGCGCAGGGCCCTACGAAACGGCTGCGCGACTTCATTTGCGCTATTATAATTTTGCGCTCCCTTTGCTGCTCGTTATCGCCGCCTATCAATTATCTTTAGAGCAAACTACTAACATGCTCAAAAGGAGGGCGATCGTCGCTCTTCCAATTGGAGCAGCGATTTTGTACGCTGTTTATACATCCTTGGTTCCCTATACATTAAATCTTGTTGATAGCCCGGAATTACGCTGTTTTACTTTTAAACCTTTTGTCCTCTATGTCCTGGGTGGGATATCCTTCTTTGCCCTTGCTTTATGGGTACATTCGGCTCGGGCCGGGGCTAAAATTTTCGTCTTCCTGCTCATGCCGCTTGCGGTCGGTTATTCGACCGGCTATGTCAATAGGGAACTCAGGCAGTATCTTGCGCCAAACGTTTTTGACAGGGCGGGGATCTTTACAAAACAGTTCCTGTCGAATGTATCGAAACAGGAACTTTCCAAGCTTATAATTGTCGGCTCAGATCATGCCGGATTGTACCGATCATTGTTTTACATTGATAACCCCATGGCATCTTTTGAAACGATTCCCCAGGGGGCTGCCTATGATTTGTCTAAGCTCCCGGTTGGTAAAGAATGGATTTTAGTTACCGGAGACCATTCATTGCCTGAAAATATGTGCTACCAACTGCCAATGGGTGGTTTTACACTCGCACGTCCGACTTGCACAACCACCGTAGACTTCAAAAAATTTCTATGGCCTGGCGTTCTTTCGAGTGCACAAGGTTTGTCTTCCCCTCAGCCTTGGGGGACATGGTCTTTAGGTGATGTTGTGACCCTGGAATTTTGTAAACCTCTTCCGGAAAAATTCACTGTTCATCTTGTTGCACACGCTTTTGGTCCAAATGTTGGGAAAGAGTTTGTGGTCCACGTTGGGGATAACGCCATCAGATTTACATTGGCAGATTCACCTGAGGAGAGAGTGCTCGAATTTAGCAACCCCAAAAGATCGAAAATCATAAAGATTGATGTTCCTTCACCCTGCTCGGCAAAGGAGTTAGGGTTGGGTAGTGATGAGAGGCGCCTGGGCATTGCACTTACTGAGTTGCGGATTGAACCGCTTTAAGCCGGTTCTGTAGCCTGGAGGTAAGGAACTGGACACGTGTTTCACAAGTATGCTTTTAGAACGATGACCGATTACATTTATCGCATGCAAATCTCACTCAGTTAGCCTTCTCTGAATGACTTTGTTGAAGAAGGGCGCCGAGATTGCGGAGGGTTTAAATTTCATTTTTCCGTTGCGTGTTTTTTAGGCATGCCTCGTAATCTGCCCTCCGGAAATAGTCCTTTCTTCCTTGCCTCTTCACAATACCAGAACGGCGACCAAAGGTTCTTCGTCTGGTAATAGTTCTGGGCTAGACAAGTCCCCATGCACACTCCCTTCATAAGACAATCTCCACATATCCCTTCCAGCTTCTCAGGCAATCCCTCTCTGATTTGTTTTAAAACCTCCGTATTCTTCCAGATGTCCTCTAAAGAGTCTTTCCCGCTGTGTCCAAAGGTAAGATATTCCACATTCTCTCCTATACCGCACAGGGCATAGGACCCATCCGAGAGTACTCCGATTTTCCCGAATATTCCACAGACACCACAGCCCCCTCTCTCATCTCCCAGCATTCTGCTAAGCGGTCTGAACGCAAGAGGGTGTGAGTAAAAAAGATGCAACTTCGTTTTTTTTGAAAGTTCCATCTCCGCCCATCTGCCCAGTTCTATCAGTTCATCAATGCTCAAAGTGTCGCCTGCTTCATGGAGCTTCATTCCTCTTTCGGTGGGCTGGACAATATTGAATTTAACAGCGCCGGCCCCCAATGATTCAGCCAATCTTACCACTTCCTCCAACTGGTCTTTATTACGGTTCATGATTGACATTATCACCTGGGGCTTCAAGCCCTCTTTAGAAAGATTTCTTATGCCCTGAAGGGCTGCCTCAAAGCATCCATCTACACCCCTTACATACTCGTGAGTCTCAGCGTTCGCTCCATCAAGGCTTACCGATACGGAAGGTTTTTTACATTTTTTTATCTCTGCGGCAATCTCAGGTGTACAGAGGGTGCCGTTTGTCTCGACGCTCAGGGGGAGTTCCGCTCTTCTGACATAATCCAGTATCCTGTGAATGTCCGGATGGAGAAATGGCTCTCCGCCTGTCAGCTTCACGCCTTCAAGTCCTAATGATTTGCCTTGCTCCACTATGGAACGAAAAAGGTCAAAATCAAGAGATGGAAATGCGGTCCCCTCAGGCTGGTATTTAGGCGTTATCCAGCAGTGACGGCAGCACAGGTTGCAGCCCCCTGTAAGGTAGAAATATATATGGGTTAAAGGATGATCATCCTTGCCCTTTGCGTTTTTGCGATGGTCTTTCATTCCGGTATTTTACCCCCTGCTTCAAGAAATCTCTTCAGACACGCATCCGGGCTCGGGTGATTATCTTCTTTGAGCGTTTCATATGCAAGGGCAGGACAGTTGCCGGTGCAATACTGCATGTACTCACATCCCTTGCAAAACTCAAATGTGCTTAGAGGGATATCCACCCTCTCTCTCAGCCTTTTAAGTTCAGGATGGTGCTGCCATACTTCGGTTACATCATCCCTATTGATCCTGCCGAGGTCGATATGGCTCATCTGAGCGCATGGCGTCATCACACCATCTGCCCTTATCGCCATTTTGTTCATTATTCCACCACATGCCCTCAAAAAACCGCGATCCGGCATCTGCTCCCTGCCTTCCTTCCTTGCTTGTTCCATCATCCTCCACTGCCTCGCCTCGGCCAGTGGACCTGCTGCCGCATTTATGCGTCCGCTATATTTCTTATCGAGCTTGAGAAGGCTCTCCATCGCTATCTGTCTGTCCTCAACGGTAAGCTCCATCTCTTCCCGATTCTGCCTGCAGAGTCCCATGGGACCTGCTGAATTGCTCGAAAACGACTGCAACCCGATATCATCGAGTAAAAACCTCGCTACCTCCTCAAGGTCTCTTACATTATGCCTGTTTATGGTCACCCGCACCGTTACGGGGATTTGATGTCTCCGGAGAACGTTTATACCTGTAACCGCCCTGTGAAAGTTCCCTTTGCCTCTTGACAGATCATGCGTCTGCGAGCTTCCGCCGTCTATTGACACCTGGATACTGTCGCAACGCCTTGTTGAGGCTATATATGAAGCTATCTCATCGGTAATCAGCGTACCGTTGCTTAGCAACTTGAACCTCATCCTGTTTTTGACTACTCCATCGATCAGTTCCTTCAGATCCTCTCGGAAGAAGGGCTCTCCGCCTCCCATGTATACATCCATGACGGCACATCGCCCAAGTTCCTCAAAAAAATTGAGCCATTCATCCGTCGGGATATCTTCCTGGACATCCCCCGGACCTGTGAAGTGATAGCAGTACTTGCACCTGAGGTTGCATTCATTCGTTATGTCAATATCTACCGATCGTGGTGTCTTGATTAACTTCATAATAGAGTAACCATCCAAATGTCAGTCTTTAAGCGTTTATTTACGCTTTGTACCCCGCATATCCTTTTGCAACAAGTTCATCCACAAATTTCTTTACCTGATCCATGGCGTCATCCGGCATATCTATGCACTCCTTGCCCAGCTTTAGCACAATATCGGCTATAGTATTCTTTCCATCAAGGCACTTCCATATATACATGCTTATCGGGTTCAGACCATAGACATCACTTGTGTCCGGGTCAAACAGTACAGCCCAGTCGTCAGATTCCTCTCTCAGCACTATCCCTTGATTGGCTATCGGTTTGCTTTCGTCTGTCTGCATATATCCTCCAGTGTTATCCTCTATCATACTTTCCTGTTGCATCACTGATGACCGGTTGCTTTGCGAACAAATTCACTTGGTTCCCAGTATCAAGTGTTTCATTGGTTTGATTAAGGGCTTCGGAAACCCAAAACACCCATATTATTGTACCCCATAGAAATCCAGCTTGTCAAGACCGCACGATGACTCTGTTGTTCACCGCTATCACAAGAATGTAGCATGGTTCGAAAGTTCCTGGCAATCCTCCTCACGATGAGCTGGATTTCGTGAATCAGTCGGCTCATTGGAGGTGGACGTCGTAGACAGCCACCAGGGCAACCGCCACAGACTCATCGGTTCATAACAGCAGGTTCATCCTGTTTACCGGCCGGCACTTCTCGAATCCGGGTTCCCGCGCTCTGTCATTGTGTCGGGAGAGCCTGCGCCATGACCGCCGACGGGGTGAGAGCGTTTGGACATACTGACTATTTCTGCAATTATGCACCGAACGGTGAAAGAGACGAACGCGTGAAAAAATCGTGTCCTCCCGGCAAGCCTATGCTATATTCCGCAAAGACATATTTGATAAGCAAAGTTTTTTATGGAAACAAAAGAGGAGCATCGAGGTGAAAATATCCGTCAAGAAAGGGAAGCTCGCCGACACAAAAAGCCAGGCCATTATTTTAGCATTGTTTGAAGGCAAAAAAAAATTGGCCGGAGTGGCGCTGCAAATTGATAAACAATCCGATGGATTAATCAGCGAATTGATCGATAGTCATGATTTTGAGGCAAAACTCTCCCAAATATCGGTAATTTATAGCAGAGGATTACTGCCGGCAAAAAGAATCGTCCTTGTTGGTTTAGGCAGACAAAGCGAATTTGGTCTGGAAAAACTGCGCATAGCTTTTGCCAAGGTTATGCAGCATTTGCAGAATCTAAACATTAAAGAAGCGGCAATTTCCATCGACTTGAATCTTATTCCCAATGCCAAAGGTGAAGTTGTGCAAGCTGTGGCGGAAGGATCTCTTTTAGGGCTGTATCAGTACACGCCTTTCAAAACAGTTGGCCGTGAAGATCTAAAGAACATGGAACAATTGAATATTGTCGCTGAAGAAAAAGATTTGCCTTTGATCGAGGCCATAATTAAAAAAGTACAGATAATAACACAAGCCGTATATTTTGCGCGTGACCTGGTTTCGGCGCCGGGAAACAAAATGACGCCTGCAATGCTCGGGAAAAATGCGCAAGAAATCGCCACCAGGAAACATCTTTCCTGCAATGTGTTGGATAAAGCTAAAATGAAGGAACTTGGCATGGATCTACTGTTGGGTGTCGGCTCCGGGAGCAATGAAGAGCCGAAATTTATTATACTCGAATATATGGGCGGCAAAAACAACGCAGCGCCAATCGCTCTTGTGGGCAAAGGAGTGACTTTCGACAGCGGAGGAATTTGCATCAAATCCGCGGATAAGATGCATGAATTGAAAACGGACATGTCGGGTGGAGCCGCTGTAATGGGTGCGATTATGGCGTCCGCTGATCTGCAGTTGCCGCTCAACATTGTCGGGCTTATTCCCGCCACGGAAAATATGCCCGGCGGTGCCGCTTATAAACCTGGCGATGTTTTAAAGTCATATTCCGGGCAAACTATTGAAATCATCAATACCGATGCGGAAGGAAGGTTGATTTTAGCCGAGGCGTTGTCTTACGCGTCCAAGTATAAGCCCGCAGCCATCATCGATGTCGCCACTCTTACCGGAGCCTGCGTTATAGCGCTGGGTGAGGATGTGATCGGTATGCTTGGCACCGATGATAAACTCAAAAGTGAACTCAATAAGGCCGCCCGCAAGACAGGTGAGCTCGTTTGGGAACTGCCTTTGTTGGAAAGCTACCATGAACAAATAAAGAGCGATATTGCCGACTATAAGAACTACGGGGGACGTGCGGGAGGTGCAATCACCGCCACGGCGTTTTTAAGTAAGTTTGTGGGAGATTTTCCCTGGGTGCATTTGGATATATCCGGCCCAGCCTGGATTGACAAAGATAAACCTTATATCCCCAAAGGGGCATCGGGAGTTGCTGTTCGATTGCTGGTTGAATTTTTACGCAATCGCGCCGGGGAATAGGTATGTACCTCTGCTGAGGCGAATAAAAGATTTAGTGGCGGCTGACGCGGCCGGCCCCGCGGGAATATGAAGGCGCCCGCTCATTCACGACGCTTCCCGAGACGGGGCGTTCACGGGGCGCATTGAATCCACCTCCGTATTAGTCAGTTTAATAATCGAGGTTTCCATATTTAACTTTTCCTCTTCATTATTACTCCACTGACCTTCTGCCGGCAAATACGTGCAATTCCAAGGTTTACTCAGCATATTGGCGCTCAATCCTGACGCGTCTGGTCTGCAGTCAAAGCACAGATATCTAAACTCACAACCGCAGCAGACGTCAATTTTATCTTTATTAAGTCTAATAACATCACTAAAGATGGTACTGCCGAGGATTTCCGGCCATTCATTTATTTTGATGTTTCCAATCGAGAGCCGCCTTTCCATTACGCACGGATAAACGTTACCATCACTCGCAATATACATTCCTCGTCCGTAACAATTATGAAAAGACCTGTTATAGAGAAACTCCTTGCCCTCAAAAGCACCCTTGAAATTGTGTAATGTGATTTCCTTCTTGTGAAATACAGCGCCGTTTAGAGTTGCCGAGGCAGCCCTACCAGTCAATCTTACGGGTTTTGGTCTCACTCTCTGCCCAAAATTACGCCAAATGAAGTCTATGGTCTCATCCATATCAGATTGGTTTTGATCCATCAAAACGAAAGCGACATGAAAATTTATCTCCTCTTTTTTTAATTGTGTCAGCGCTTCAATTGTAAGAGCATGGCTGCCCTGACAACGCGTAATACCATCATGCGTGGGCGCGTGATAAGAATATAGGGAAACGGATAGCGTTATATTGTTTTCTTTTATGAATGAAATAATATTGCGATCATTCAATAAAGTCCCATTGGTAAATATTTCCACCTGCTCAAAATACTGCAACGCAAAGGAACAGAGCCTCTGCAATCTATCCCAATGGAGGAGCGGCTCACCGCCTATAAATTGAATTCTCTTGACGCCGGAAGACGCAATGGCTTTTAGCAGATGTTTCTCATCTTCTAAGTCATGAAAATGAGACCTCGCTGTTTCAGACGAAGCACCCGAAGAATCTGTATAACAATGGATACAAGATAGATTGCATACCGTTGTAATTTCATAATATGCGATGGATAGGCAGTGCTCAACCTTATCAGGACAACGTTCAGAGAGTTGACGAGTAGATTTATCCGGCAGCACACAGGTTCCAAGACCCAACTTGTCTAATTCTGACAGGAGATGCTTGATGTCGGAAGAAAGGTCCCCTGCAGAATTACCTGCTAATGCGTGTGACAGATAACGCGATGCAGCGGGGCTTAACCAATATAGAGAGCTTGTATTTCCATCAAAAAGTGTTGCTCTTTTTTCGCCCTTCGTGAAGAATACATTTGGATTCAGGACAAACATATCTGACATGTGATGCTTAATCTTGATGGTCATAACTGACTACGCGCCACCTTTTGACATACTACACTGATTACGTTCACTAACTTGCCGGTGAACGTCATTTCCCGGGAAAAGGCGGAAACTGCGAAGAAGGAGTTAAGGAGAGGACACCTGGCGTTCAGCCCGCCGGTGCCCCCGCCCGTGTCCGCCCGGGAAGCCTATCCGAGACTGCACATGCAATGCGAATCACCATTCCCGCAGGAGAAATTCTCGACATGCTCCACGAGGGATATTAGTTTTGGGGTAACCCACTTCATGTTATCACCTCCTTTTTACCAAGCCTGAAATTGGCTATATGATGGGTATTGCAAAACCCGCAACCTTTTGTAGGTGCTTCATTTAAGACTATACCTCTTCGCATTGTCAAGACAAAAATACCCCTTGTCAATTGCGCGAATTGCCCCATGCCGGAGAAGGTGACGATTCAGTTTTTATGGATTTATGTGATTTGTGATTATGACGTTTGCGGGCATTGACTTCTCATCGGCAGTTGTTTTACAATGCTTGCCGCATTGTCTTCAAGGCTGGTGAAAGGAGACAATTTGATTTTATGATATGGGCACATCTCCAAAATTGACTCCCTTGACCCGGGGACAAGGCGCTGACCTAAAATGGGGCGAAGAGACATCGTGCAGCCAGGGCATGTTCTGGGCGGAGGCTGCACACCCGTAGGGAATTGATGCCGCAGAATTCAACATGCAACAACCCCGGTGGCCTGCGGTCTTAATGACAAAGCGAGAATACAATCCCCTCCCGGACCCCCTCAGGAGTCCCCTGTGCTTATTCGCAGTCTCAAACACGGCGGCCGATGAACGCGCTAGGCAAACTGTATTGGTACATTCATAGATACAGATACGAATCGATAGCCGGCGCTGCCGCGGTCATACTATCCGATATCTTCACCTTAATGCCGCCATGGCTGATCAAGCTCGCAATCGACCATATCCAAAATGCCGGCAGCCTGTCGCACCGGATTTCATTAGTTCCTCTGCAATCAAACGCGCCCATCGCTGTCTACTCCGTACTGCTAATAGCAGCGGTCGCACTTCAAGGGACGGCTCGCTTCTTTTGGCGAACACGCCTTGAAGGCATTGCGAGAAAAGTTGAACACGATTTGAGAAGCGATTTTTTTCAGCATCTGCAAAAACTCCATTGGGGTTTCTTTCAGCACGGATCGACCGGAGACATAATGTCTCGTGCGACGAACGATATGGAGGCAGTAAAGGAGTTCGTGGGCTCCGGGATGGTGGTTATAATCGATTGTGTCACAATCGTGCCGTTATGCCTGGTCCTGATGGCCGCAATAAGCCTCAAGCTTTTGGCCGTATCTTTCCTGCCTATGGTTGCTGTCTTTGTCATCGTCATTAAGGGCGGTCGTGAGATCAAGCGGCGATCCTCAGCTATTCAGGAACAGTTGTCGGAACTGTCTTCGATGGTGCAGGAGAATTTCGCAGGGATAAGGGTCGTTCAGGCATATACCCAGGAAGCCAACGAACTGAATCGATTCAGAAAACTCAACCTGGGCCTAACAGAAAGGAAAATCGCCCTGGCCAAGGTTTTAGGCGCTTTTTACCCTTTAATGATCCTGACGATGGGTATAACTACCGCCCTTATTTTATGGATCGGTGGCATGGAGGTCACACACGGGCGCTTGACCCTCGGCGATTACATGGCCTTCAACGGATATGCGGCGATGTTTGCATGGCCCATAATCCAGGCGGGGGCCACGATCAATCGTGCCCAGCGGGGACTTGTTTCGATGGAAAGGATCGAGGAAATTCTATCGGTCGTGCCGATGGTCACAGACGATGCAGCACCTGTTGAAGTGCAATCGGATGTTGACGAAGGCAAACCCGGCATGAATGGCGAAGTGGAATTCAGGTCCCTCACCTTTGCCTATGACCGTGGACGCAACGTTCTTTCCGAAATCAATCTGAAGATCGGTTCCGGCAGCATCCTGTCGATTGCAGGTCCTGTGGGTTGCGGCAAGAGCACACTCGTAAGATTGATACCGAGGATATACGATTTCCCGGATGGTTCCATCTTTATAGACGGCAAGGACATAAAGAGGATGCCTGTCGCGCTTTTGAGGGAGATCGTCGGCTACGTGGACCAGGAGCCGTTTTTATTTGCCTGGACAGTGCGTGAAAATATCGCTTTCGGCACCCGGAGTGCAACGGAGGAACAGATCGGCGAAGCGTTGCGCATCGCTAGGCTGGAAAAGGATTTGGAGAGTTTTCCCCAGGGCCTCGATACCCTTATTGGCGAAAGAGGCGTGACCCTCTCAGGGGGGCAGAAGCAGAGGGTCTCGATCGCAAGGGCCGTAATCAAGAAACCGAAGGTCCTGATCCTTGACGAAGCCTTTTCGAACCTGGACGCCTCGACCGAAGAACAGGTATTCGCAAATATCCGAGAGGCGCTCCGGGGTACAACCATTATCCTGGCCTCTCACAGGATTTCGACAATAAGGGCGGCGGATACCATTGTAGTAATGAAAGACGGCAGGATCGAGGAAATCGGCGACCACCATGAGCTTATATCAAGGAGGGGAGCATACAACCGGATCTACAGAAAACAGATGCTTTCGGAGAAAGAGATAATATTGGAAGAATATGACGACTGAGCTCCCGGAAAAAGAGATTACGGCAAAGACATACGATGGCCGGTTGCTGAGGAGACTGGCTGGCTTGCTTAAGCCGTACGCGGCACAAATGGCTCTTTCCATTCTCCTGCTCATGGCGATTTCGCTGCTTCAACTGGCGGGTCCGTATCTGGTGAAGGTCGCGGTGGACAGCTACATACTGCCGGGTCGGCCGGAGGGCCTGAGTTTTATTGCGGCCCTCTACATCGGTATCCTGTTCCTCACTTTTTGTCTGCAATACATGCAGTTTTACGCAATAGAGCGCTGTGGGCAACAGATCATGTACGATATAAGAACAAGTCTGTTTGCTCATCTGCAAAGGATGTCCCTTTCCTTCTTCGACCGCACACCCGCAGGGCAGGTCGTTACAAGTGTTGTGAACGACGTTGAGACCTTGAATGTGACACTCACGCATGCAACCGTCGAAACCGTCGGGGATGTGCTTGTGCTCGCGACCATCGCAACTGCTATGTTATTTCTGGACAGCAGACTTGCATTCATCACATTGACCGTGCTTGTCCCCGTTCTCGTGGCGACGAAATTATACGGGGACAGGGCAAAGAAAGTTTACATGAACATAAAGGACAGCTTGGCAAAGCTCAATTCCTGTATCCACGAAAGTGTCTCCGGCATGAGTACGGTCCAGGTGTTCAATGGGCAGGATGAGAATTTCGGCAGGTTCGAAAGAATAAACAGCTCAAACAGGGATGAGCAGATGAAATCGATCGTCTACTATGCTGTTTATTATCCCGTACTGGAGCTTCTGTGGGCGGTAACTATCGGGATCATCATCTGGTATGGAGCAGGCGAGGCGATGAAGGGCGCTCTTCAGCTCGGCGTGCTCATAGCCTTTATCCAGTATGTTCCGAGGTTTTTCCAGCCGGTAAAGGACATCTCGGCAAATTACGATATCATGCAATCTGCAAGGGCGTCGCTCGAAAGGATATTCAAACTTCTCGATACCCCCGAAGACATTCCGGACCCTGTCCATCCCTTATCACCCCGAAAACTCGAAGGAGAGATCGAATTCCGTGACGTATGGTTCTCCTATAATTCCAAAAGTTCCGCCCTGAAGGGAATAAATTTTCACCTCGATCCGGGTGAGAGCGTTGCAATCGTCGGAGCTACCGGCGCAGGCAAGACATCCATAATCAATCTGATAGGGAGATTCTATGATATTCAGAGGGGATGCATCCTTATCGACGGCTTGGACATAAGATATATGGAAAAGACATTCCTGCGGAGGCATATCGGGCTGGTCCTCCAGGATGTCTTTCTCTTCGCAGGAGATATCGAGCGCAATATCAGGCTCGGAGACGAACAAATGCCGGCGCAGAAGGTTTATGAGGCAGCGCAGTATGCGAACGCGGACACCTTTATTGAAAAGCTTCCGAACGGATACAAGCAAAAGTTGCATGAGAGAGGCAGCACCCTCTCTCTGGGCCAGAAGCAGCTTATCTCTTTCGCAAGGGTACTCGCCTTCAATCCGAAGATATTAATCCTGGATGAGGCGACATCCAGCCTGGACACCGAGACCGAAATTCTCGTCAGAGACGCCCTCAAGAAGCTGATAAAAGGCCGGACAACCATCATTATTGCCCACCGTCTGTCCACCACAAAATACGCTGATAAGATAATCGTTATGGACAGCGGTGAGATAGCGGAGATGGGAAAACATGAAGAGCTTCTGGAGTCGAGAGGCATCTATCGCGAATTGTACGAGTTGCAATTCGGGAGATGACCCATTCTCAACCCCGGCCCGCGAGTTTTTTCAGGCCGGCTGCGAAATAGGCTGCATTGCACACAACTGTGGATCAGACCTTAACCGGGTGATGAAAAAGGACCGGGATTCCCGCATCAGGGCGAAAAATCCTATAGACGTCACCCTGGCTAAAGCCTGGGCCCGGTATCTTTTGCTTTAATATTGATTAGTTGGGAAAAAGCGTGGATTCCGTCCCGAATCGGGGCCGGGGTGACGCCATTCCGGCGAAAGCCGGAATGACGCCGGAATGACGAAGCCATTAGCAATTTTCAGGGTCTCTCCCACCAGAGAACCCATTTTTATCACCCTGCTAGGCCTGCCCCCGCTAGTTGCCTGCCATACAGGCGAACCCCGTATCACCCGAGCAGCAAGTCACCTCGGGACGCGCATCTTCGCCCGTAAGGGGTA
>JBELAB010000350.1:0-5898 GCA_049509275.1 Syntrophobacteraceae bacterium
AGGCCTCCAAGCCTGTCGAGAGGATAGTCTCCCATCCCATCGCCGACAAGAATGATGAATTTGTCACCCATTTGAATCAGCCTGCGGTCCGGCAACAGATAATCACTTTGAAACTAATCCTCGTTGTTCTCGATGCGTATCAGCACGGTCGGCGCAAGGACTACGTCCAGGTGATTGATCTCGTCCAGGGCTTTTCTTACGCTGCTCTCCAGCGCACCATGAGTAATCATTACCAGGGGGACCGAGTTTGTGTGCCGTCCCTTTTGAATTACTGCGGCTATGCTGATCTGGTATTTTCCAAGTATGCCTGAGATCTTTGAGAGCACGCCGGGCATATCGAGCACCAAAAATCGGAAGTAGTAAGAGGTTGAGACATCCGAAACAGGTATGATATCGAGTTTCTGAAGCCTGTTCGGCAGAAAGGCCAGCGGGGGGATTCTTCCCGGGGTCTTGTTGAGGATGTCTCGAGCGACATCTATGAGGTCGCTCACTACGGCGCTGCCGGTGGGCATCATTCCTGCGCCCATGCCATAGAGCATTACATCCCCCACCGCATTCCCCTCAATGTGCACTGCGTTGTAGGCGCCTTTCACACTCGCAAGCACGTGTTCCCGCGCAATGAGTGTCGGGTGGACCCGCATCTCCAAACGGCCGTCCTTATTTCGGGCGATTGCAAGCAGCTTTAACCGGTATCCGAACTCCTCCGCGTACTGAATGTCCAGCGGATCGATTCCGGATATCCCCTCGATATGCACCCGATCGAACTCAATCGGGGTGCCGAATGCTATTGCGCTTGCGATGGCAAGCTTGTGCGCCGTATCGATTCCCTCTATGTCAAGGGTCGGATCTGCTTCGGCATAACCGAGCGTCTGCGCCTCCTTAAGGGCGTCGGCAAACGAGAGTTTGTCTTCCGTCATTCGGGTGAGGATATAATTCGCTGTGCCGTTGAGAATGCCAAAAATGGTGCTGATTCGGTTCGAGGCAAGCCCCTCGCGCAGGGATTTGATAAGAGGAATTCCACCACCTACCGACGCCTCAAAGCCTATTGAAAGCCCCTTTTTTTGGGCGAGACCGAATAGCTCATTACCATCATGGGCAAGCAGCGCTTTGTTTGCGGTAACTACATGCTTTCCACTTTCAATGGCCGTGCGGATAACTGTTTTTGCCGCTTTCAATCCGCCTATAAGCTCGATTACAATTTGGATTTTCGGGTCTTTCAGAATATCGTCAACGTCTCTGGTGAGAATCTCGCGCGGGACAGTGACCGGTCTCCGGCGATCGAGGTCAAGGTCCGCTACACGTTTAAGTTCCAAGGGGACTCCAAGCCTGCTCTCAATCACATCGGCGTTTTCCCGAAGCACCTGAACGACTCCGCAGCCGACAGTTCCCCAACCTACAAGCCCGACGCCGATTTCCCGCATAAAATCCCCCTTTAAAGACAGAGGACTGAGGTATGAGGGCTGAGGACTGAGGAAGCAGGACATTGTTTTTCCACTCAGACCTCAGCACTCAGCACTCAGTCCTGTTTAAATGCTCGCCCGCTTTCGAGGAGAAACTGTTTTTTGGAACGCCTTGCGAATGCCTCTTATGGCCTGCTTCGTCCGCATTTCGTTCTCAACCAGGGCGAAGCGCACAAATTCATCCCCGTATTCGCCGAACCCCAGTCCTGGTGAAACCGCCACCTTGGCCTCTTCAATCAGGTATTTGGAAAAACCCACCGAACCCATCCATCGGAAAGATTCGGGGATGCGCGCCCAAACGAACATGGTCCCTTTAGGCTTATCGGTGGTCCACCCTATGCGGTCTAAGCCCTCAATGAGAATGTCGCGCCGGCATTTATAAACCGAAACAATTTCTTCCACGCACGACTGATCGCCTTTGAGCGCCACCGTGGCCGCAATCTGTATAGGCTGGAATACGCCATAATCCAAGTAGCTCTTTATTCGCGTCAAAGCGCCTACCATTTCGGCATTGCCCACGCAGAAGCCGACCCGCCATCCCGGCATGCTGTAGCTCTTGGACATGGAAAAAAATTCGACACCTACTTCCCTGGCGCCCGGCGCCTGAAGAAAGCTTGGGGCCTTGTACCCGTCGAAAGTCAGATTGGCATAAGCCAGGTCATGAATTACCATGATTTTGTGTTCACGCGCAAATTCAACGATCTTGTGAAAGAAATCCAGGTCAACGACGGTAGTGGTCGGATTGTGCGGAAAACTTATGATCAGCAGCTTCGGCTTGGGCCATGTCTGCTTTATGGCGATCTGGAGATCTTCCATGAAGTTGCGGTCCGGCCCGATCGGGACCGACCTGACGTCCCCCCCGGCTATGATGGCCGAATAGGGATGGATTGGGTAAGTGGGGTTGGGAGTGAAAACGACGTCTCCAGGGCTGATCAGCACCAGCACCAGGTGGGACAATCCTTCCTTGACACCGATTGTGACCACCGTTTCTTTGTCCGGATCGATATCGACATCATAATTTCTCTTGTACCATTCGGCCACCGCTTCGCGCAGACGGGTTATTCCTCGTGACGCCGAGTAGCGGTGGTTGTGCTTCTTTCTGGCAGCTTCGACAAGCTTTTCTATTACGTGTTTGGGCGCCGGGAGGTCCGGGTTTCCCATCCCCAGGTCTATGATGTCCTCTCCGGCCCACCGCTTCGCCATTTTAAGGGCGTTCACCTCGGCAAACACATAAGGCGGCAACCGGTGCATTCGGCTTCTTTCGGCAATGTTAAAACTCATTATCGTTATTCTCCGCATTAAGGCCGTTAAATCTAAAAAGCATAAAACTTTAGTCCTCGAAATGTCAAAGGATTTCACAAAACCCAAACGATGCGCCAAGCAAGTTAAGCTATCACCCTCTTAAAACTTGTGCGTGAGGATGCGGTTCTGCTAAATTAATTCAGTATTTTTATTTTATAGATGCCGGAGCGCGAAGACAAGCCTATGAAACAGGTCATTCTGGGAACAGCCGGCCACATCGACCACGGAAAGACCTCGCTTATAAAAGCCCTGACCGGAATCGATACGGATCGCCTGAAGGAAGAAAAACTGCGGGGTATCACAATAGAGCTCGGATTTGCTCACATGGACATGCCCGGAGGTGAACGCCTCGGGATAGTCGATGTGCCCGGCCATGAGAAATTCGTCAAGCACATGGTCGCAGGGGCTACAGGAATCGATTTGGTGGCCCTGGTGATCGCCGCCGACGAAGGTGTTATGCCTCAGACTCGCGAACATATGGAGATTTGCGAACTCCTTCACGTAAAGAAAGGGCTTGTGGTCCTCACCAAAACCGACCTTGTCGACGATTCGGACTGGTTGGAGATGGTGCGCGAGGACATAGCGGAGTTCCTTAAGTCCACCTTTCTGGAGGGCTGTGAGATCATTGCCGTCTCGGCGGTCACCGGCCAGGGGCTGGAGGAACTGAGAAAATCGCTGGGCCGGCTTTTTGCCGAGGTTGAACCGAAAAGTTCGGAAGGCCCGTTTCGGTTGCCGATTGACCGAGTATTCACGATGCGCGGATTCGGAACCGTAATTACTGGAACGAGCATTTCCGGACGGCTTCAGATCGGAGATCCTGTAGTGATCTACCCCAACGGACTCAAAAGCAAAGTCCGGGGTATCCAGGTTCACGGAAATGACGTGCAGGAAGTCCTTCCGGGCCAGAGGACGGCGGTAAATCTCCAAGGGATGGAGCGTGCGCTCATCGAAAGAGGAGACGTTCTGGCCTCTGCGGGCGCGCTTTCGGCCTCCCACATGATAGACATTCAACTGGAACTTCTACAAAGCGCCCCGAGACCGCTCGACCGGCAGGAACTAAAGCCGGGCGAGAAGACCTTCGCGCAGATAAGGCTTGATCAGCCCACCGCTGTCTTGCGGGGAGACCGTTTTGTGCTGCGCTCCTATTCCCCCGTTCTAACAATCGGCGGGGGCGCCGTCCTTCACCCCCTGCCTCGAAAGCACAAGGGATCGGCCAAACGGGAAGCCGCCAAAGCTCTCGAAAAGCTTTTTAAGAGCACCGACCCCGACATAATCCTCTGGCACCTTCAGGATGCCGGCTGGGCCGGGCTGGGCGAGGCAGAACTCCGGATAAGGACCAATGTACCGCAAAAGTTTCTTGAAAAAACCCTTCAACAATTTACGAGCACCAGGAAGGTGGTGCTCTGCGATAAGGAAAACCGAAAGCTGATTCACCAGGATGCGCTGGAAGAAATGAAGTCTTCCGTCACTGCAATCCTGGCCGGCTACCATAGCCGTTTTCCGCTAAAAGCCGGAATGTCCAAAGAGGAAATCCCGGCCCTTCTTTCAAAACCTATAGATTCAAAAGTCTACAACTTTGTCCTCCGGCAGCTTGTCGAAGCCGGCCAGGTCGCCCAGGAGATGGAATGGGTGCGCCTGACCACGCACAAAGTGGCCCTTAGCAAAGACGAGGATACCATCCGGCAAAAAATTGAAAAGGTCTTCCGGGAATCCGGTCTGCAGCCGCCCTTCTTCCGGGAAGTCGCATCCGGATTGCCGGGCGCCTCCAAACAGCACCAGGAAGTGCTCGAATGGATGCTGGCAAAGGGGATTCTGCTAAAAACGAAAGAAGAAATCTACTTTCATGCCGCCGCAATGGCCGAGCTTCAAAATCGCCTGGTAACCTGGCTAAAAGAGCACGGCGAAATCACGACCACCCAATTCAAGGAGATGACCGGCGCAAGCCGCAAATACACCATCCCGCTTCTCGAATACTTCGACGCGCAGAAAGTTACCATTCGAGTGGGTGAGGTGAGAAAACTCAGAGGCGGCGCCTGAAAATCTGAAAAATGATGCGATTACGTCAGAAATTCCTGGACCAGCCGCTCCCACCCGATTTCAGGCGCTTCTTTGAAAACGTCCCTGGCAGGCTCACTGCCGGGAGCAACCAGTGAAATTCGTGATTCTTCGGCCAGCAAAGCGTTCAGGTACATCGCCTCCTCGTCAATCCACGACAGACCCTCCGAGTCGAAAAATAGTTTATTCAGATTTTCCTGGAGGTTCGAGGGCCGGATGACCATAAGCCAGCCGTCCTCATAGGGAGCATCGTTGGCGATGAAAGCTTTGCCCAGTACGTTGTGGTTGACGGCTGTCACCACCCCATCCACAGGGCTTATAATCACGGCTTGCCTGCCGGACCGCTTCAGAACCCCGGCCGGTTGGCCCTGGCGCAAAGTGGACCCCGGAGCGGCCACCTCGATTGCATCCTGATGCCCGAGAAGTCGCAGGGCAAAATCATCGATACCCACGCGCACCACGCCGCCGTACTCGACCCGTGCCCAGGTGTGACCTCGGTGATAGTAATAATTCGGGGCCATGTCGTATCCCGATACACTGAGACCGTGTGTACGCTTGGGGCTTGGCAGGTAGCTGGAATCCTCGATCATCTGTTCGACCGGACAATTTGCGCAGCTCTTGGAAGAACACAGGCCGTAGGAAATGCGCCCGCTAAGCACGTGCCGGCACTTGCCGTTCGACATGAACCAGCTCATGTTGCGCGTCCCCGACACAGCCTGTCCACACGCCGCGCCTTTATCCTCGAAGGCGGCCCGTACGCTTTTTTCGATGGAACACCCGAGGCAGTCGAAGGCGTTCGTGCACGCCGTAGATTCGATCACACCGGCTTTACTCCAGATGCATGACTCGTTCGGCATAGAAAACACCACCGGTACCCCTGTCGGTTTGCGATCCCCTGCGTTCATGATGACCTCCTTATGTATTTACAATAGAACCTGAATTCTCACTGGCCGGTTTCGATCGTTCTTGCAGGTATAACTGAGCACGATTCGAGCCAAGTATTCGCATTCTGCGATAATTCCTACAGATGATTGTTTTTATTGTGTTTTTTCGGGAATGGACTATACGGCCTGTTTAGAAA
>JBELAB010000351.1:0-3784 GCA_049509275.1 Syntrophobacteraceae bacterium
GTGAGTGCCCAGTCACTTCCCCGCTCTTTTCGATTACTTCAATCTTGAACGCAAACTAGTATTAATAGCTTCATATCGCGGAAGGCGACCCCATCGCGCGTCTAATCCGGTCTTAATCCGGTCTTAATCTGGTCATTCCTTTTACCGCCGTTAGGCGGAAGATCCTCTTACCGCCTTCAGGCGGAAGTCGGATGCGTAGGGCGGGCGCGGGATGCCTCCTTTTCGTGCACGAAATCGAGAACGAACATAATGTGCTCGCGCATTGCGCTGTAGGCGGCGCCTGGGTCCCGGTCCCGAACCGCTTTGAGAATATTGTTGTGCTGCCGGATGATTGTTTCGAGAGTGACAGGTTCGGTATATAAGTACTGGAGGCTTGACTTGATTCCGTAGAAGAGCAGATCATAGAAGCTCTTCATTATGTGTATCTGGACCATGTTCTTTGTGGCGTAAGCGATGGCCATGTGAAAAGTGACGTCCGCGTTGCTCCCCAGCCCCCCTGCCTCTATCTGGGATTCCATGTCCAGAAGGCTTTTTTCCATATCCCGTATGTCTTCTTCGGTCGCCCTGCGGGCCGCCATCATTACCGCATTGCATTCCAGACCGAGCCTGACCTCAAGCAGGTCTGCCAAACTTACATCCTGGTCGTGCGGGACGCCCAGCGAATTCTTTTCCGCAGAAGGCGAAACGACAAAAGTGCCCTGTCCCTGCCTTTGTTCGAGCAGTCGAAGCGTAACCAGCCTGTTTATGGCCTCTCTTACCGTGGGGCGGCTGACGTTGAGGTTCCCGGCGAGTTCGCGCTCAGTCATGAGCTGCTCACCCGGCTTGATTCGCCCTTTAAAAATGAGATCGCGCAACTGTTCAAAAACCAGGTCCGAAATGCGTTTTGGTTTAATGGGTGTCAGCATTGAGGCCTCACTCAAGTGAATCGGCATATATTTCGATTGCATGTTTTACCTGGATGCGATCACCCGCCTGAGAAAGCATATCGCTTATCTGAAGCATGCATGCGGGACAGCTCGTCGCAACCGTCGAGCATCCCGACTCCACGATAGAGTCACGCTTGCGCTTACCGATTGAAGCCGAAATGCCATAATATTGAAGGTTGAAACTTCCCCCGCAGCCGCAGCATCGGTCGGCTTCGCTCATTTCCTTGAAAACGTAACGGGAATTGGCGCGGAGAAGCGTTCTGGGCTGCGCCGCTATCCCAAGGGATTTTTTCAAATGACAGGGATCGTGATAGCTAAGGAGGGCCTTTTCCCCCTCATGGGCCGAAGCTGCCGTGAATACGCCGGTCCTGTCCACCAGAAACTGGCTTATGTCCATGGTTTTTTCGGTAAGTTCCTTCATTCGGGATTTTTCCACCTCGCTCAGATCGTCGGCAAACATCGGCCAGAGCTTCTTTATGGTGGATGTGCAGGTGGCGCAGGCGGTCACGAGGTAATCGAAGCCGCCGGGTGAGAACCTGTCAAGATTGTAGCGCACCAGTTTATGAAAGGTCTTGAGGTCCCCCGAGGAAAGCGCCGGTATCCCGCAACAGCCCTGCTCGTCAGGGACAAGGACCCCGACTCCGTTATGCTCGAGGGCGGTTAAAACCGCATGACCGACGTTGGGGTATATTTTGTCGATCACGCAACCCACGAAGAAACCAACCTTCAGTCCCGAGGGGCCTTTTGTGTCGAGACGGCCTACACTCGAGTGAAAGGAATCCGGCGCAAATGTCTTCAGGTGTCTATCTGCCAGTGGAAAGGAAAAACGCCCGCAAGATGTGCCGAGAAGATCGTCGGCAGGTTTTACGAAGACCCCCTGGAGCCTGCTCGCCGATTTTACAAGGCTGTTGAAAAGTCTCGGGTGGGCAAGCATGCCGCGGAAAACGATCCTTTTGGCCGGGTGCAGACCCATGTAGCCAACCAGGATGGCGCGCGCCTTGAGAAAAATTTCGAGCACTTTCACGCCGCTGGGGCAGTTGTACGCACATGAGCCGCAAAGCAGACAGCGCATCATGCGCTCGTTTACACCCTTTGGATCTTTGAACATTTCCTGAATCAGGCCGTCGAGTAAAGCCAGTTTTCCCCTGGCTACGTCAGCCTCACGGCCGGTTTCGGCAAAAACCGGGCAGACCGCCTGGCACATCCCGCACCGCATGCAGACCACAAGCTGGTCTTCAAGCTCTTTGATCAGCGCAGCAAGTTTTTTCATGTCGTGCATGCTCATTCTCCAATGATCTTGCCGGGGTTGAGGATATTTTTTGGATCCAGTGCAGCCTTTATCCGGCGTGAATAGAGGATGGTGGCGCGGCTTGTTTCTTTTTCCATGTATTTGGATTTGGCAGTTCCGATTCCGTGCTCTCCCGACAGGGTCCCGCCAAGCGCGAGCGCCCGATCGAAAATAGCGTCAATGGCTTGTTCGACCCGGGTCCATTCTTCCTTGTCACGGCGGTCCGTCAGTATGGTCGGGTGGAGGTTTCCGTCACCCGCATGGCCGAACGTGCCAATCGTGAGATGAAATGTGCGGCTGATTTCGTCAATGGAACGAATCATTGCCGGGATCTTGCTCCGAGGAACGGTTGCGTCTTCCAAAACGGTTGTAGGCTTAATTCGGGACAAAGCCGAAAGCGCAGCCCGCCGGGCTTCCCAAACCTTATCGCGCTCCTGTGCATCCTGCGCTACTCGAACCCGCATTGCCCCCATCTGGCGGCACAGCTCTTCGACCCTTGCGGCGTCATCTTCAACCTGCGCCGGATGCCCGTCGACCTCTATAAGCAGGAGTGCCGCAGCATCTACCGGAAGCCCCACATGAGCGTAGTCCTCGACCGCGCGAATGGTGAAGTTGTCCATGAACTCGAGGGTTACCGGAACAATTCGATTGGCGATGATTGCGGAAACGGTCTCGGAGGCCTTCGATACTTCGGAAAAAACCGCCATCATGGCTTTGCTTGCGGCCGGCATGGGAATCAGCTTCAAAATTATCTTGCTAAAAACCCCCAGCGTCCCTTCGGATCCCACGAGCAGACCGCCGAGGTTATAGCCCGTCACGCATTTAACAGTCCTTGCGCCCGATTTAACCAGCTCTCCATTGACGTCGAAAAACTCCAGGCCCATCACGTAGTCGCGCGTCACTCCGTACCTGAGCCCTCTCAAGCCGCCGGCGTTCTCAGCCACGTTGCCGCCCAGAGTGGATACTGACTGGCTGCCGGGGTCGGGCGGGTAGAAAAGGCCCCGAGCCTCGACGGCGGCTGCGAATTTAGCCGTTATCACTCCGGGTTGCACCACGGCGTAGAGGTCTTCTTCGTGTAGCTCGAGGATTTCGTTGAGGGCCGTAGTCACTATTACGACACCGCCCGGGCTCGGAATGGTTCCCCCGCTTAGATTGGTCCCGGCCCCTCGGACGGTGGTGGGCAGAGCGTTTTCGTTGCAGAGGCGAACGGCCTGGCCGAGCGCCTCGCTTGTGGTCGGCCGCAAAACGATAGAAGGAAGGCAGGAATCAAGCACAGCGGCGTCGTAAGAATAGGCGAGGCGGTCCGCTTCGTCCTGGAAGACGTTTTCCTTTCCGAGGAGTTCGCAAAATTTGTTGAACAATTTATTCCCGGCCATGGATTTTCCCCTCATAAAGTTACGAGCCATTCAGAGGTATGGTAAGACCATTTATGTAAAGATTTCGGGATTGTTTGGATCGTTCCTCTGAGTGTTTCATATTACTGGGATTAAGGACGTTTTGTCAAGATAAATATAAGGGCGGCCTTTGAGATTATCCTTGACAAGAAGACGGCAGGTTTGCTAAAAAGGTG
>JBELAB010000352.1:0-3783 GCA_049509275.1 Syntrophobacteraceae bacterium
ATTCCATTTTCGACCCCCTTTTCACGCCAGGTCCTGTCCCAGAGGCTCAGACGCCGGTTCCACCGGGAGAACGAACCATAATATGGGGAGCGCAGAAAAGTGAACAGGTCATTGCGCTTTTCCCCGCCCAGGGCGCACCGGATCGGCAGCACTGCGGCATTGTAAAGCCCCTGGCCGCACAGGTTCCGGTCAGGCCAAAGATTGTAGGCTGCCCGTTGCGCCCTGACAGGCTCTCCGAGTATGTCCTGGAGCCGGTTCGAAATAGCCGGGCTGTAGAATTCGGAATCGCACAGCACGACCGCAATGTCATGAGGCGCAAGTTCTTTTGCCGCTATCAGCAGGTTCTCCATAAGCCCGGTTATTTCCTGTTCCGGATCGGAGTAAACCAGACGATCCGGCTGGGCCTTACCGGCAGGCAGGGCGAAAAATACCGCGCCGGCTTTCTTTTGCAGCTCTTCCAAAAGGTATTTTTCCCAGTGGCTGGCAAATTCGAAGCCAACGAAGGCCATTCTGCCCCAATTCGCTTTTCGTTCCAGCCCCGGGATGCGATGGGCAATTTTTTCGGGCAGCCGCGCGGGGTGAAACAGTCCCCTGCGCGCGAGCCTGTCGTCAAAGGAGCGCCAGATCTTTCGCCTCCATCCGATCATCGGGCCGGATTCCTGGCCTCCTGCCGGATCTATTGCAAATCTCAAGCACTGTTCAAAGCTCTCATCGAGCAGATGAATCAGTTCGACCTCAGGGGCCGGTGGTTCAGGCGGGGGCGCCTCATCAAGACTATCTTTCAAAAATTGCCATCTCAAAAAAGAGGATGAGGCCGGCAGCTCTTCCGGCCACAGTTCCGTCCAAAAGTCCTCCATCCATCGGTTCAGGGTGAAGATTCTCGGGGTATCCCACCCGGATTTTCCTTCTTCGATTCGTCTTAATCGAAATTGCCGCTTTATCTGGTGGACAAACCTCTCGGTCTCGGCCAAAACCGTATAGCCCTCTTCAAGAAGAACGAGCAGCCTGTTCTGAAGGTCCTGATTGGTCATATGTCAGTGATCAGTGAACAGTGAATAGTGAAAAGCTTACAATTTCCGCCCTGTCAGAAAGGGGGGAAATCGGGGTGATTGCCAAATTTTCGCCTTTTGTTGCAGCCGCTACGCAGAAACTGGTTTTAAACGCAATTAGAAACTATATAATAGAACTTTATCGCTGATAAGTCGCTAAATTATGTTCGAACCAGACCGGCCCGCAGGAAGCAAAAGTGAACTGTAAAAACGTTTTTTCCAATGTTTTGGAATGCATCGGCAATACTCCGCTCATCCGCATAAACCGGATGAATCCCAACCCGGCCGTCACGTTTTATATAAAGTTCGAGGCGAAAAACCCCGCGGGTTCGGTGAAGGACAGGGCGGCCCTTTCCATGATCGAAGAGGCAGAGCGCCAGGGTCAGCTCGTTGCCGGAAAGATCATTGTCGAGGCAACAAGCGGCAATACCGGAATCGGGTTGGCGATGGTTGCGGCGGTGAAGGGATATCGCGTCCTTTTCACCATGCCGGAGACCGCCAGCCTGGAGAGGCAGAAAATCCTCAAAGCGTTCGGCGCGGAACTCCTGCTCACCCCCGGCTCATCGGGTACCGACGGGGCGATAGAAGAGGCGTACAATCTTGTAAGGGAAAACCCGAACCGGTATTTCATTACCGACCAGTTCAATAACCCGGCTAATCCTGCCGCTCATTATTATGGAACGGGACCGGAGATTTACGAGCAAACGGAGGGCAAAGTAAGCACTATCGTCGCCACACTCGGTACGACCGGGACGGCTATGGGGATTCTCAGAGCAATGAAGGAAAAAAATCCGGCCATCAGGGTTGTTGCCGTCGAGCCTTTTCCGGGGCACAAGGTACAGGGACTCAAGAACATGAAAGAATCCTATGTCCCCGGGATTTTCGACCGGTACGCTCTGGATGAGATTGTCCAGGTGAAGGACGAGGATGCTTTCGATGCCGCCAGAAGACTGGCCAAGGAAGAGGGGATATTTGCCGGTATGAGTTCGGGGGCTGCGATGGCGGCCGGAATTCAGATAGCTTCCGTCATGGAGGAAGGCGTGCTGGTCGCAATCCTGCCGGACGGGGGAGACCGCTATCTCAGTACAAACCTGTTTACAACAATGATCGAGCCGGACTTCAGGTTCTATAATCTGCTGGAGAGGCAGAAGGTGGAATTCAAACCTGTCAAGGAAGGAAAGGCGCGCATCTGCGTGACCGGACCTCCACTGGATCAATCCCTTGCGATTTCGGATGCGCGGCGATTCCTGCTTGCAGACCTGCTGTCCAGGTTTTTTCAGGCAAAAGATTTCCTGGTCGATGAGGTGGTTCTCATTCCGGATTTTGACAGCCGCACCATAAACAGCTCGATTGCCGCTGGAATGTGCCTGGGGCCCTACACGCAGCAGCGATTCGAATCCTTTCTCGGTGACCTGGATTCCCTTGGGATAACCAGGGCCTACAGATATCCACGGACGACCGAACATCTCGACACCATAATAGAGTTCACCCGGGACCTGATAGCCGCAAAGTTCGCATACGACAAACTCCGCTCGGTCTATTTCGACCTGTCCAGGAGCAACGGCTACGGGAGACTCTCCGGGATCGACCCCAAAAAAGTTCGTGCGGGTAAAACCGTTGACCTCAGCACCTATGAGAAGCTCAACCCGAGCGATTTCGCGCTGCTCAAAAGGGCAACCCTTTCGGAGCTCAAAATGGGCGCCTGCGTCAAAACGGACTGGGGTAACGTCATTCCGACGTGGCACATATCAGCGGCTTCGGCGGCCATCCACGATCTTGGGCCACAGATAGACATTGTGGTAAGCAGCATGGATTTTCTTTTCCCGCACCTGGAAAACGTGAGGGAAATCGGTGAAGCCCTTACAGGAAAGCCCTTTGCCAATATCTGGATGATCGCCGAACGTGTCTGGTCGGCAAGGAAGGGCAAAGGGACCGACCGGGTGGATGAAAGCATGCCCGTGCGGGAGCTCCTGACAATGGGATTCTCGGCCCGCGAGGTGAGGTACTGGCTCCTTAGCACTCATTACCGAAAGCCGATCCAGGCTACCTTGGACAATATCTCCAACACGGTCAGAGGATTGAGGCGCATTGACGAATTTATTGTAAAGGTCCGCGCCCTCGAAGACCCGGTTGGGGAAAACGCACAGCTCGCCGAGATGATCTGTACTCTCGACCGGGAATTCCTTGATTCGCTCGCTGACGACCTGAACCTTCCGCATGCTCTTGCCGCCATATTCCGTTTCATTCGTCAGGCAAACCCGATAATCGATCGAACCGGGGTGAGCAGTTCACAGAAGTTGCAGATCCTCGAAATATTTGACAGAGCTGATGCCATTCTTGGTTTTTTCGATCTGAGCTCACGCCTGCTCAGCCCGGCTGAGGACAAACTGATCCGTGACCGCGAGATTGCGCGAAAAGAGAAAAACTGGACCGACTCTGACAGAATCAGAAACGATCTGCTGAAGTGCGGCATCCGCGTTATCGACACTCCAGATGGGAGCAGATGGGAATATCGTAAGAACGGTGAGCGGTGAGCAGTGAACAGTGAACAGAAAAAAATAACTCCTCTTGGTTCTGTCGATAAAGATCAATTCCCCATTTAGGAATTTAGGAATTCAATTCCTCAATCCTTCAATCCCTTTAATTACATTTTAATCCAGCATTGGTTCTATCTCTGCGCGAGGAACATTAAAAAATAACTCCTCCTGGTTCTATCGCCACGCGATGTGACCTG
>JBELAB010000353.1:0-3774 GCA_049509275.1 Syntrophobacteraceae bacterium
CAAAACAGCCCATCGCTGATCCTTGAGACGAAAAACCACGATCCCCGCGTGTGAGCCAAGCGGATAAGAACGGATGTCTCCGAACCCCACATCAAAGGTCATCAGCAACCGAGCTTCCTGCGCAGCCGTCCGTAGAACAATGGGATCCTCCACGCCGGACAGGTTTTCCTCGTGCGCCGTAGTCACATCATGGCCTGCCGAACAAAGGACGTCAATCAGGGCACTCGGCATGTTTTCGTCGAGTTTGACCCTCATGCCGAGGTTTCCGTGTGAAGGGGCTGCAATTCTTCCTCATGAGCCAGCCACGCAGCGTAAGCCAGAGCAGCATGAATGTCCGCCTCCTCAAGCGACGGGTACTGAATCAGTACCTCTTGTGAGCTTTCGCCCGCCTTGAGATAATCGAGAATGATCGATACCATTATCCGAGTCCCTTTGATACACGGCTTGCCATGACACGTTTGGGGATTAATGGTTATTCGTTCCTGCCAATCCAGCTTTTCCATATTGTACCCTCGATTCAAAGACCCTCAAGACATTCGGATCATAAAGCAAAGCGGCTGCGAAACGTCACCGGCAGCAGCCCGCCTTCCGGCCTGCGATATCCGTCACCCGACCACTGAATAGCAGCGGTCGCATATCTTTGGCTGATCGGGGAACTGTCCCACCTTCTCGGACCTGACCCAGCACCGCTCGCATTTTTCACCGGAAGCGGTTTCGACCTGGATTTTCAAACCGGACAGCTCAACTCCCTGCATCGGAGCGCTCAGGGCGGATTCCGGCTCGATTGACACCTTCGATACGATAAAAACCGTCCTGAAAAGCTCCTCGCAGCCGGCGAACTCTTTATGGAGTTCGGGTGGAAGCGACAGGCGCACCCTGGCGTCCAGCGGGTGCCCGATCACCTTGTCCCGCCGCGCCGCCTCCAGAACGCGAAGGACATCGTTTCTCAACGCGAGGATTTTTTCCCACCGGGCGTTGAGCTCTTCGTCCCCCGGGTCCGGGTCTAGTTGTGGAAAAGCCCCCATATGCACAGAAGGTTCCGTTGTGTGCGGCATTCGGAGCCAGACTTCCTCTGCTGTAAATGAGAGTATAGGAGCCATCAACTGAACGATGGTCTTGAGGATGGTATAAATCACGGTCTGGGCCGAGCGTCTGGGCAGGCTTGCGGCCGCAGACGTGTAAAGACGGTCTTTGAGTATGTCGAGGTAAAACGAGCTCAAATCCACTACGCAATAGTTGTGGAGCGCGTGATAGACGCGGTGGAACTCGAATCGGTCGTATCCCTGGAGGACTTTGTGAATCAAGTCCCGGACCTGGTGGAGAGCGAACCGGTCCAGCTCGTCCATTTGTCCGTGGGGGACTAAATCGGTCTCGGGGTTGAAATCATAGAGGTTTCCCAGCAGGAACCTGCATGTGTTTCGGATTCTGCGGTAGGCTTCGCTCAGCCTTTTCAGGATATCCTGGGAAATTCTGATGTCGTCCCGATAATCTTCTGCTGAGACCCACAGGCGGAGTATCTCGGCCCCGTACTGGCGAATGATTTCCTCGGGAGCTATAACGTTTCCGAGAGATTTGGACATCTTGTACCCCTGGCCGTCAACGACGAAGCCGTGGGTGAGAACTGTTTTGTAAGGGGCCATGTCCCTGGTTCCGACCGCCGCGAGAAGCGAGGAATGAAACCATCCGCGGTGCTGATCGCTGCCCTCCAGGTACATGTCGGCCGGCATGTTCAGTTCGGGCCGCCTCTCCAGAACGGCGGCAAAGGAGGTCCCTGAATCGAACCAGACGTCCAGGATATCCATCTCCTTTTCCAATTGTCTGCCTCCGCATCCGGGGCAGGCAAGACCGTCGGGCAGCAGGTCCTCGACCGGGTGAGAAAACCAGGCGTCCGCGCCTTCCTTTTCGAACAGTGCCACAACGTGATCGAAGACTTCACTGGAAGTAATGTAGGTCCCGCATTCCAGGCATCGGAACACGGTGATGGGCACTCCCCACGAGCGCTGCCTCGAGATGCACCAGTCGGGCCTGTTTTCAACCATGTTGTAGATACGCTCCCGTCCCCAGTTCGGGATCCAATGCACACGGTCGATCCATTCGAGCGACTTGCGGCGCAGGCCGGTTTTATCCATAGAGATGAACCACTGGGGTGTGGCGCGGAAAATGACCGGGTTCTTGCAGCGCCAGCAGTGGGGATAGCTGTGGACGATCTCGTCTTCCAACATGAGTTTGCCGTTTTCTTTGAGTTTGGCGATCACTGCTTTATTTGCGTCGAAGACGAACTGGCCTGCAAAAAACGGCACGTCCTTTGTAAACCGCCCCGTGTCGTCCACGGGAGAATAAATGTCCAGGCCGTACTCCAGCCCTGCATCATAGTCCTCGCGTCCGTGGCCGGGAGCGGTGTGGACTGCGCCCGTTCCGGCTTCCAGGGTGACATGAGTTGCCAGGATTATGAGCGAATCACGGTCCGCGAACGGATGGCGCGCCTTCAGGCCGCTTAACTCTACTGCTTCGAAGGTGCGGATTACTCTGTAGTTCTTCACGCCCATGATTCCCATTACATTTTCCAGAAGCCCCCGGGCTGTTATCCATACCTCGCCGTTAACCTCGGCGGCGGCATAGGTGAAATCGGGATGCAGAGCAATGGCCAGGTTAGCCGGGAGGGTCCAGGGGGTCGTGGTCCAGATCAGGACGTAAGCCTTCTTTCCGGACAGTTCGGGAAACTTTGCCAGGCTTTCGGGCGTGAGCGGGAATTTGACGTAAATTGACGGCGATTTGTGGTCGTGGTACTCAACTTCCGCTTCCGCCAGTGCGGTCAGGCAACTGGTGCACCAGTAGATGGGTTTTTTGCTGCGAATTACACTTCCTTTTTGAAAAAACCGGCCGAGTTCGCGCGCAATCGTCGCCTCATAGTGGTATGACATCGTCAGGTAGGGGTTACCCCAGTCGCCAAGCACCCCGAGTCTTTTGAACTCGTTTCGCTGGATGTCGATGAAGTTCTCAGCGTAGCGGCGGCAATGCCTGCGGATTTCGTTAAGCGACATGGTCTCTTTCTTTTTCCCCAGCTCCTTGTCCACCTGGTGCTCTATAGGAAGGCCGTGGCAGTCCCAGCCCGGAACGTAGACGGCATCCATACCGCTCATCTGGCGCGATTTTATGATCATGTCCTTCAGGATTTTATTAAGAGCCGTACCAAGGTGGATATGGCCGTTCGCATAGGGCGGCCCATCGTGGAGAATATATTTGGGATGGCCTTTGCTTTTCTCGCGCAGCCGCTGGTAGAGGCCCATTTCATCCCATCTTTTGAGCAGTTCGGGCTCCCGGACCGAAAGGTTGGCCTTCATCGGAAAGTCGGTCTGGGGAAGATTCAGCGTATCTTTGTAATCCATCGAGGTCTCCGGTATCTATCTTTTAAGGAAATGCCGGTGGCTAATTTCTTTTCATGGGTTTGCCGTCGCGAAAACAAAAGATTTTATATAACACGCCGGGCTGAAAAGCGGAAGTGAGAAGCGAGGAGCGAGACGTTAAGCTGCGCCGCAGAGGCGCAGAGGACGCCGAGAAAAGCTTTATTAGACAGGATTTGCAGGATTAACAGGATTAACGGAAATGGCTATGGATTAAGGAATTTAGGAATTAACACCTGAATCCTTCAGTCCGTAATCCCTTAATTTTGGGCTTTCTCTGCGCCTCTGCGGTAAAAGCATTTCAAGTTTCTTACAGCGATGTTTTCCCCCACCTGGCAGAGCCCGGGGTTATCAGGCGCTCCATGAATGCAAC